>JBJOII010000030.1:0-36643 GCA_046047235.1 Verrucomicrobiota bacterium
GGATACCGGATATCCTCGTGAGTGACCGAAGACCCGCTCCGCCCTCCGCGCTTCCCGCTTGCCGCTTTGCGCTTTGCCCTCCGCCCTCTGCGCTCCGCGCTTCGCCCTTACCGCTTCGCGTTTCCCGCCTTGATGGCCTTGAGTTGTTGCGCCTCGGGCCTGACCGAGTAATAGGGATCCAGCGGAAAGCACCCGCTTACGAGACCGTTGCGGGGAGCCGTGGTGCAATCACTGAATGTGCGACAGATGTTCTTCCTGGCAAGTTCCTTGCCCTCAACGGCGTCGGCAAAGATGCCGGGATAGCTGAGGACCATACGACCGATCCCCACTGAATCCACCCAGCCTGCGCGGAGCACAGCTTGCGCGACCAAGGGCAGGTATTCCTGCAGGTAAGTATAGCCGGTGCCAAAGAGCACCATGTCCTTGGGAGCCTGAGCTTTGAGCTCGCGGACCGCTCGCAATTGCCGCGCCACACCCACGAGCGGATCCTCGGGCGGCTGATAACCATCGCTGGGCGGATAGGCCGCCGGCCGCTGGATGTGCGGGTTGTAGTAGGGCGAACCGGCCGTCAAATTCACCAGCCGGATCCCCAGTTCGTGGCATAGCCGCAGAAAGGCCTGCGCTTCAGTCAGGTCATATCGCGTGGGATCATTTACATTCACTCCAAAACCATAGACGTACGGGATGCAACCAGCAGCGTCCGCAGGAATGCCCGGACCGGGCTTACCTGGACTGGACAACGCCGGATCAGGACGGAATGGCACGAAATCAAAAGCACTGAGGCGCACCCCGATATCAATGGGGTTTCCGTCCGCACGTATGCCATGGACGATCTCACGCAGGATACGGGTCCGATTCTCGAAGCTGCCGCCGTAAGGCCCCGGACGGGTATGCGCCCCAAGAAACTCGTGGAGCAGATACCCGTGGCAATGCTTGATATCGACAAAATCCGCACCGGCTTCCAATGCCACACGGGCAGCCGCGACGTAGTGAGGAATCAGCGCACGCACCTCATCGTCAGTTAACACCTGACGGTCATCGGTAACGTTGAACCGCGAATCCAAAATCGGATGGCGATAGGCAACTCGAGGCTCGAGTTCCTTGCTGTTCGGACGGCAAAACCGACCGGAGTGAGTGAGCTGGAAGCCAATGATGGGCTCAGACTTCTGCCCCATCCGCTGCTGATGAGCCTCGCGAGCCAGCGCAATGAGACCCGCCAGATCCGACCGGGTCCGGTCATTGACCATCAACTGGTGCGGGTTGGCTCTGCCCTCCGGCACAATCGCCATGGCCTCCCCGCCCCAGATCATCGAGGCCCCGCTCTCGCCAAAACGTTGCCAGCGTCGACGCACCTCAGGAGTCGGCCTGCCATCCGTGCCAGCATCCCATCCCTCCATGGGGTGTACCGCCCAACGATTAAAGATGGGCTTGCCGTTGATGCAGACATCCTGGACCGGCGCCGCAAGCGGCGACTCTGTTCCAGGCAACAAACGGTGGTCGCAGGGAAGGTCAATGCCCAGACTGGCGACAAGCTCCAGGAAGGCATCCACCGTTTTCAGGGAAGCAATGCGGGTGAGGTTGGGCATACACTCAGAAGAATCTGGTTTCAGGCTCAAGGCTCCGGGGCTCAATCGGTCTTCTTGTCATCAAAAAATACGAGGCGCGGCTTCTTCTCCGCCTCCCGCTGAATCAGCAGCGCGAGTTCGCGAGCATGGTAATCCCCCCACATCGAACTCTCGCCGTTCGGGATCTTCTGCCCCCTCGCGATATGATCCCAGCCGTTGGGACGATGATACACGGAGTGCAGGATCAAACCCTGGTGCGACGGATCGACGCTCAAGTAGGGTTGGCTGAGAAGTGTCCTCGCAACCGTCAGCCCGGCTTGCCGATACTTTGAAGCCTTTCGACAACCGGCCCTGGATTTGTCGTGTTGCCCAACCCAATGTCCCAGCCGGAGCAGGCCCTGGGCAGCGATGGCCGCTGCGGAGCTATCGACCGGTTCCCAGTCATTGTAGGGATCAGAAGCCTGGTCGAGATAGCCCCCCAGATGATGCAGACCGGGCGCGCCGGTATCCCACATGGGAATGCCATCTGTGCAGGTGTTTTCGAGATAGAAGTCCGCAGCGGCAGACGCGGCCTCGAGCATGGTCTTTGTAAGTCGCGTTCGGGTGGCCACACCTCCCAACGGCGTGAAATCCCGGGCGCTGAGCACGTCGAAAAACTCCAGTTCCTCAGCAAAACCCAGCAACGCCCAAGCCAGTCCGCGCGTCCAGGTGCTGAACGGCGAGTAGCCCTGCTGCGAATTCGGACAACGGTAACTGCCATCGTTCAGATTAAAAATGCACTCGTGCGCCGTACGCCCCCTCAGGTCATAGGCATCCCGCCCCTTCCCATAGAACACACTATACGTCGCAGTCGCTTCGGCATGTTGCAGCACCCGGCCAAGGAGGGAAATCTTGCGGTCGCGTTCGCCCAGCAGGACATGACCAAGCTGGTGCGCCACGGCCAGCGCCCGCAGCGACCGGATCGTATCCACGAAGAGCGAGTGTGGACCGTTGAAGGAGTAAATGTAACCCGCACCGTCGGGAAGATCAGTCCAGCGTGCAGCCTGCACCGCGCCGGAAACCTTGAGCGCGATCTCACAGGCAGCGAGGTCGGATTCGCCACGCGGCACACGTCCTTCGAGAATCAGCCGACGCAAGTTGCCGTAGGTTGAGACGTTGTTGAAGCCGTGGTCATGCACGCCAATGTGCGAAACGTGCGAGGCCATCAACCGCAGGGTCCGCTCGCGGCCGATCTTCAAGAAACGCTTGTCCCCGGTCGCATCGTATTGCAGCAGGAGCGAGCCGAACTGAAACCCCTGTGTCCATTCCGTCCATCCCCGGGAAGTATACTTCCCCGCTGCGGTGAACACCGGGGCACCCTTGGAAGCACGCCAACTGTCCTCAATAGAGAGAAGTTTCGCAGCCGAGAGATCCAGCATCCGGCTGATCGCCGGCATCAGGTCAGCCGGCCTCAGGTTGGAATCAATACGTATCGCCATGACAAAAATCGAATTCAGTGATCAGACGCAGTTCACAATCCCCCGCTTAAAGAGTTCTCAGATGAAACCCTCCGTCGACGTTGATGACCTCTCCGGTGCTGAACGGCAGAAGATCCTGGGCAATGGCCGAGACCGCCCGCCCCACATCCTCAGTAGTCCCCCAGCGCCGAATTGGCGTCAGCCCATCAGCGATGAGCCGGTCATATTTCTCCTTCACCGGCCCTGTCATGTCCGTGGCAATCACTCCGGGCCGGATCTCAAACACCCCGATCCCATGCTCTGCCATCCGCGCAGCAAAC
Source organism: Verrucomicrobiota bacterium (assembly GCA_046047235.1). Taxonomy (GTDB): domain Bacteria; phylum Verrucomicrobiota; class Verrucomicrobiia; order Limisphaerales; family JAHDYP01; genus JBMTVN01. Next base: position 3,343 of record JBJOII010000030.1, read on the forward strand.
AGTGCCGTCAACATCGCAATGCCAGCCTTGGAAACACAATACTCCCCCCGGTTCACCGAAGCGGTATAGGCACTGATCGATGATACAAAGATGATTTTTCGATGCCGTCGACCCGGGGAGGCACCCGCCTCCGCCGCCCCCTGCTCCATCATCCACCTCGCCGCCGCCTGCGTCAGAAAGAACGGCCCCTTCAGGTTGATGTCCAGCAGGGCATCAAAACTATCCTCGGAAGTCTCAAGCAAATCCGCCCTCACCTTGGGCGCAATCCCGGCATTGTTCACCAGCAAATCAAGACGACCGAACGCTTCGCGCACCGCAGCAAGCAACCGATCACGACCAGCGGCTTCTCCAATGTTGGCAGCACAGGCCTCCACACGAATCACCTTCCCCATTGCCTCAGCAGCCGCCGAACAATCCGCCGCAGCCCGCGACGCCGCCTCGTGGTTGCCCGCATAGTTGAGCATCAAGTCATGGCCTAAACCGGCTAATGCCAGCGCAATGCCACGCCCAATCCCGCGGGACGCTCCCGTAATCAAGGCAACCGGATTCATGCCCGCGAAGGCTAAAGCGCAGCCCCTCCCGCGAAAAGGGTTTTCGCCGCGACAAGCCCACACCCTTGCGTTTCTTCCGGTCCGGGGTTCGCGCCGGAATTCCCGGTTCTCCCCGCAGGACTATTGAAGCTGCTCGTGGGAGCGGATATGTTCCGCCCATGCCAATTTACGAATTTGCCTGTGACAAGTGCGGCAAGGACAGCGAGATCCTGGTGCGATCCAGCGACTGGAAAGGCACGAAATGCCCCCATTGCGGATCCACGCGTCTGGAGAAGAAATTGTCGGTCTTCGCCTCCAGCGGGAGCAGCGAGGCGAGCATGGGCGGCAGCTGTGCCATGCCGAGCGGAGGCGGTGGGGGCGGTTGCTGTGGTGGAGCCTGCCACGGTCATCGGAATTAGCCAGGGACCCCAGGTTCGCCGCCTTGTGCGGGGACCCGCAAGCAGCTCGCGGATGGCTTTCCCCCTCCTCTCTGCCTAATCAGTGCGGGCAAGCACATTGCTCCCAGGCAGAAACCACCTCATCCAGTGTGTCCCTGCCACACACGGCGCTGTCCAGCGGGGGACAGCTGGAACCAAAGCTGGGACCAAAACCCAACCGAATGTGGCGGACGAGGCCCTAACAGCAAATCGACTGCAGATCAGCAGCCTCAAGCGTTGGCACCAACCAGTCGGGTTTGCTGGCCCGCAACTCGTCTTCCTTGGCTCCACCAGTAGCCACAGCTAAAACCCGGGCCCCAATAGCCCGACCGCATTCGACGTCACGCGGCGTGTCACCAATCACCAGCACCTCCTCCGGGTGCAACGTCTCTCCGAGCAGGGCCCGACCACGCTCCAGCGCGATGGCCGCAATCTGGTTGCGGTCCTCATGATCATCACCGAAGGCCCCCATGCTAAAGGTGTCCCACAGCCCAAAATGCCGGAGCTTGATCTCCGCTCCCAACCGAATGTTCCCGGTTAGCAGTCCGATGGACGGCGGCTGTGACAACGAACGCAGGCCATCGAGAAAGCCATGCACTCCAGCACAAGGGCCACCCTTCCCGGACTCCGTCAGCAGGTGATCCAGCCAGAAAATGTAGGAGTCGAAAAAGCGGATGACGTTCTGTTCAGAATGCTCAATGTCGGCATGATGGAATACTTCCCGCACTAGCGAAGGGTCTGTGCGCCCTCCGAAACGCATCCGGTGCGATACGTCCGGACACTGGAACTCAAACTCCAGAGTGCGACCGAAGGCCTGCACCCCGACACCATGGGTGTGGATTAGGGTGCCGTCGATGTCGAACAGCGCGAGGCGGATGCGCCGACCGTTGGTGCGACCGGTTTTACCTTTGGCACCGATGGCGTGCCTAGGTTGCCTGAGCACTCCCGATCCGGCCGGGCCGGTGTTTCGGGTAGATGACAATGAAACAGACTTTGATTTCGGCACAACTCTCCTGATTACCCTTGGGCCCCGCCGGCATCCACTCCGTCCTCGCGGAGAGCTGCCCCATTCCGGGCCACGTATTCCTCGACAAACAGCAGGTTATCCCCTGCCCGCTTGGCAACTTTCACCAAGGTATCCATGGTAGATACCTCCTCCAATTGTTCTTTCAGGAACCAGTTCAGAAAATTCTGGGTGACATAATCCTCTTCCTTGGCGGCCAGGGCATAGATCCCGTTGATCTGGCGGGTCACCTCGTGTTCCCAGTCCACCGCAAGCTTGAGTGCCTCCAGGATATTCTTGAACGAGCACTTTGGAGCTGGAATCGCCGGGATCTCAACGTGCCCCCCGGAGTCCAAAACGAACTTGTTGAACTTCAGGGCATGGGCGCGTTCCTCATCGGACTGGGCCGAAAAAAACTTGGCCAACTCCAACAACCCCTCGTCCGAAAAGTAGTTGGCGATGGCCACATACTGCAACGAGGCGCCAAATTCGTTGCCGATTTGCTGGTTGAGTAACTTGACGGTTTTTTTGCTGATAAGCATGGCTGTTTTGTTTGGATCGATCCTCCAGGAATACGCACCGGCGAACCCCGCCAAATTATCCTCTGCCCTGACCTTCCGCAAGTGGGTCCCTTAGAAATCAGCAAATATCCCCAGCATCCCCGAAAGCCACGGGGATTGCGCTGCGCCAAACCCCTTAGCGCTTCGCTCCTGGCCGGTCCATTTTTCGATTTGTCGGAGCCGGGTCCCCAGAGCAATATCCGCTTCCATGAAGACCCCCTCGGCCGATTCCCAGCCCCTGAACCGTCGCCAATTTCTGGCCAGCACCGGCACGGCAACCCTCGCTCTTACCGGGCTCGCGCCTGGAATGATCCTGGGAGCGGCACCGGACAAGGTGCGGTTCGGCCTGATCGGCTGCGGCGGCCGGGGCCGGTGGATCGGCAGACTGTTTCTCAATCATGGCGGATACACCTGCGGGGCGGTCCATGACTATTTCCAGGATCGCGCGGACGCAGCCGGATCAGACCTGAACGTCGAGGAGGGCAAACGGTTCACCGGTCTAAGAGGCTACCACAAGCTACTGGAGCAGGATCTGGATGCCGTGGTGATCATCAGTCCGCCGTACTTCCACCCGGAGCAGGCGGCAGCCGCGGTGGCGGCCGGCAAGCACGTATATCTGGCCAAACCCCTCGCGGTGGATGTACCCGGCTGTCTGTCGATTGAGGATTCGGGCAAGACAGCTACCGACAGGAACCAGGTGTTCCTGGTGGATTTCCAGACCCGGGCCATGCCGGACTACCAGACCGCAGTGCAGCATGTGCACAACGGGATGATCGGAAAGCTGGGCCTGACTGAGGCGACATACCATTGCGGCAACACCTTTGACAGCGCCAACGCGATGCTGAGCAAGGATCCAAAGAACCCAGAGCTGCTGATGCGAGCCTGGGGATTGGATGCAACGCTCTCCGGTGATGTGATTACCGAACAGAACATCCACGCGCTGGATGTGGCGTCCTGGATACTAAAAACGGAGCCCGTCAAAGCCTACGGCACGTGCGCCCACACACGAGGTTTTGCCGGCACCTGCCATGACACCTGGTGCGTGGTGTTCTATTATCCGAACGACGCCCTGTGCAGCTTCAACTCCAAGCAGTTTGGCCATGGTTACGATGACATCCTCTGCCGGGCTTACGGCACCAAGGGCACGATCGAGACCCATTACGGCGGCAAGATCTCAGTCCGGGCCAACGACGACGGCTTCAATGGAAACTCCCCGAACATCTATGAGCAGGGTGCGGTGAACAACATTGCCTCCTTCCATCAAGCCATCGCTGCCGGGGACTACTCCAACGCCACGGTGCCCGAGAGCGTGCGCAGCAACCTGGTCACGATTCTGGGACGCACCGCAGCTTACCGGAACACCGAGGTTACCTGGGCGGATGTGCTCCGCAAACGCGAGAAGCTGGAATTCGATCTGAGCGGCCTCAAGGCCTGATCCGACGCTTCCCTGTTGTTCCCCACCCTGGAACCCGACAGGAACGTCTCCACCTCAAAATCCCGGCGCGCTGTAGTTGCGCTCGGAGGGTTTCCCCAAAGTGCGGAAGCTCTCCAGCTTCCCTTCCTTGAATACCAGCTCAGCTGAGACGTAGCTGCGCACATCAAAATCGCGCCGGAGATTGCGGGCCAGGTAGCTGCCCCCATTGGGACGCGGCACATAGTAGTAGTCCCAGTAAGTATAGCTGTCGCTACTCGTTCCATGATACAGCCAGGTCGTCCGAGTGCCGTTGGCATCGCCACTGTGTAGAACCTCCGCGGGCTTGCCCCAGGCGATGTAGGCGGCGTCCTCAGACATCCCCACGGCAATCTGGCCCTCGTCCACCAGCGCCTGCTGATCCGGCGGAAGCTCAGCATAAGCCGCATGGCGCTCCGACTTCCGGGTCTCCACGGTGGACCGGGTGGCACAACCGGAGACTCCCAGCAAGGCCACGACCAGCAAACCCGCAACCGCCGCACTCCAACGATTCATTTGAGCCATGCCCGCACCCTACGCGAGAACCCGTCAGCGCACAAGAGGGGTGGAGCCCCCCAGAAGACCCCATCGCCCCAGAATTGCCCACCGGAGCAAAGCGACTCGTCCGATCCGATCGATCGCCTGTCCTTACAGCTTCAGCCAGCTCAGCCCAACCTGTAGCCAGAGTGGAATTGTGATCAACCCTCCCAGTGAAGTGACCAGCACGACACGAACGGCTGTAGCAGGGTCACCGCCATATTGCCGGGCCACGATGATGGGAAACACTGCAGCCGGCATCGCGCTTTGCAGCAAGATCACCCGCTTGAGCTCAACGGCAGCTGGAAGAAACCGGGCCAGCAGGAGAAACAGCACGGGAAGGATACCCAGGCGGAGCACAACCGACCAAAGCATAACACGCCCCCCCTGTCGGGAGACGAAGTCGCGGGAATGGTCGGCCATAATCGCACCAATGAGGATAACCCCCATGGGCACAGCGCATTGCCCGAGCCAGTGGATTGTATGCAGAAGAAACTCGGGGATCGGCTCCCGACCGACCGTGGCGTTGAGCACCAGCGCCGCAAGAATCGACAACACCGGCGGATTCAGCACCCGCTTCCACCCATCCCGGAAACCTCGCCCAGCCATATAGGTGAGCCCGTAAAGCCAAAGCGCCAACTCCACACCGATGTTATGCACGAACAGCACGGCAGCAGTATCCCGGTCGAACAAGCCCAGAGCCAGGGGCAGAGGAACATACCCGTAATTGTACACCGCAACACAGTAGACAAACGTCCGCCGAGTCGATTCAGTGCGCTGGGGTATCCAGCGTTGCACCATCCAGGCCACCGCCAGCCCCAGGGTCACAGTCCCGAAACCAACCAGCGGCGGAAGAAAGACGTTTGCCGGGTTGGACAGCGCCTGCGACCCGATCAACGAATCCAGAATCAGGCATGGCATCAGCAGGTAGATCGCCATCCGAAGCAGGCTGGCATCAGCTTCCTCAGTCAACCAATCCATACGGCGCATCACCCACCCCGCTACAATGATGAGGAACACCGGCACTACCGCGGTCAAGACTGTCCAGAATGCCTGCACGAACCGGAGCATGCGGGCCGCCCCCCCGTGAAATCAAGGGCGGGGTTGAACGCTCCCCAGTCGACACCCTGGAACGCCTGTTCTACAGAGTCTCACCTCCAGGCCGGATCCGTAGAGTCGTTCTCGATATCTCCACCTCTGGCTTGCCGTCGCACCAAACAGTTACTTCTCAGCCCACTTCCCAGGCCTGCCAGCCGGGCATTCACCGCCATTGGTGCTTGGGATACTTCCGCTGGAGCTCCTGCTTGACGCGTGGATAGTGGTCGCGCCAGAAACCTTTCAGGTCTTGTGTAATTTGGACCGGACGCATGTTGGGAGCCAGGATGTGGAGCAGCACCGGCACCCGCCCCATCGCGACCACGGGGGTCTTCTCCACATCGAACAGCTCCTGGATACGGAGGGCGGCATGGGGCGGGTTTTCCGCATCGTAAACCACCTTCGGGGTTCGACCGTTCGATAGCTTCACCCGCTCAGGGACCTGCTCCTCCACCAACTGCCGCTGGGCATCGGAAAGCCACCCGTAGACAGTGCCCTTCACCTCACGGTCCTTCAGGTCACGCGCCGAAAACGCTCCGTGGCAAATCTGTTCCACAAGCACCTGACGGTCCTCCTCAGCGATTTTGGGAAGCTCAAGTTCCGGACACCATTTGGCGAGGAGATTGAGTCGCAGAATCCACTGCTCAACGGAATGGTTCCAGTTGGGCAACGCCACCCGACCTTCTGCAACCTCCCGGGCAAGCACTTGAGCAGCAGCATCGACCGGCGGAGGTTCGACTTGCCGCACAGAAAGCTCGAGATCACGAAACACCTCCCGTTGCAGCCCCACAACCCGGCGTTGCGTGGAGTCAAAGGTGACATCAAACCGCGGCTCAATATCGTCCGGAAATCTCTGACGCAGCCAGTCCACGTCTATGGCGGTGGCCATGGAAAGATGCGTGGTGACTTCTCCACGTGAGGCCTGCACTTCCCGCATCTCTGCCGCCACAAGGAAGGGCGCATCACCGATGATACTTTCCCGGGCCAGCAACCCTTTCCGGCGATGCACCATCTCACACCGGAGCGTTCCGCTGTCGAGACGCCTGGCAACCCGATCCGAGAATCCGGCTAGGATCGACTGCCGCAAATCCGCATCCGAGCCTTCAGTGGCATGTACGTCCAGGCCTTCGCGATGGGCGATATCCAGAAACTGTTGCCAAAGATGCCCCACTTGCCGGGCGGTGGCGGCATGGATTCCGAGATCACGACAAGCGTCCAGCTCGAAGTTGCGCGAGCGCGCATAGTCCCACGCTTTCGCCAGCAGCATGAAGTCAGATGTCCCACGGTCTCCCAGGATGCGGTCCCGCTGGCGCAGAGCGTCTGCACCGGGATTACGGATGAGCAGGTCCCTGCCCTGAGTGAGCGCGGCCGCCAAGGCAGCCTGTCGCACACACTGCTTCTCCCCGGCAGCAAGCAGCATGCGCGAGTACCGCGGATGCAACGGAAAAGCCAGCATCGAATGCCCCACAGATGTGATGTGTCCCTGATGGTCCAGCGCACCCAAATCTTCCAGTAAGGTCAGTGCCTGGCTGAGGCTGTCGAGTGCAGGCGGCTCCAGCCAACGAAATCGCCGCAGGTCCTGCACTCCGGCCGCCTTGAGCGCCAGCACTACTTCCGACAACTCCATGCGCTGCACCTCCGGCGCCTCATGCGGGGCACGCTCAGCATGCTCGCTCTGAGCCCAAAGCCGCAGGCAGCGACCCGGAGCCGTGCGCCCCGCCCGACCAGCCCTCTGATCGGCTGACGCCTGGCTGATCTTCTCGATCATGAGCGTGTTCATGCCACGGTTCGCATCATATCGCGCAATACGGGCCAGACCGCTGTCGATGACCGTGCGAATTCCTGGAATCGTTACCGAGGTTTCCGCAACGTTGGTGGAGACCACGATCTTGGGGCGACTGGCCGGCCCCACCGCCAGATCCTGCCGGTCTGCGGCCAACTCTCCATGAAGTGGCAGCAGATCCCGTCCGCGAGCCACGGAAGAACGTTCCAACGCTGCAAGGGTGCGCTGGATCTCATAGCCGCCCGGCATGAAGATCAAGGCATCTCCGGTCTCGCCTGAGGCCGCAAGCCGCTCCAAACCCTCCACCGCCAGATCCCACGAGGGAGTCGACTTGGGCCCCAAACGGTGCGGCCAATAGCTGATGTCCACCGGAAACACCCGCCCCTCCGAGCGCAACACCTCACACGGCCTCAAATAATCCTCCAGAACATCGGTCTCGAGTGTCGCCGACATCACCACGATCTTGAGGTCGGGACGCGAGCTTTCCTGCAAGTCCAGGGCCCGCGCCAACGTAATGTCTCCATAGAGATGCCGCTCATGGAACTCGTCAAAAACCAGAACCGACACCCCTTCGAGAAGAGGATCATTGACCAACTGCCGCAGTACGATGCCTTCGGTCACAAACCGCACGCGCGTGTCCGGCCCGGTCCTGTTGTCGAACCGGATCTGGTAACCCACCTCCCCACCCAGTTGAACACCCATCTCACGGGCGACGAACGAAGCCAGCAACCGGGCAGCAAGCCGACGCGGCTGCAGGATCACTACCTGACCAGACTCCAGAAAGCCGCCGCCACGCAACATCTGCGGAATGCGGGTGGACTTCCCCGAACCTGTAGGAGCCTGCAGGATCAGTCGGTTGGACGACCGGAGCGCACCAACGATCTCCGATTCCAGGTCATCAATGGGAAGCCAGGTTTGCGACACCCGCTTCTGATAGGGATTGGGGGATGCCGTTCCAAGCCCCAAGTTCACCCCCCGCGACAACCCAAAACACCAACAGGATCCCCGTGTACGCACTTGGCGTCCGTAACGGGATCGTGTAGGAGACTGGGCACCATGCATCTGACGACTTTGGACTGGACGGTCATTGTCGGGTATTTCCTGATCAACATCGGGATTGGACTCTACTATCGCCGACGGGCTGGTTCCTCGACTGAAGAGTTTTTTGTCAGCGGCCGACAGGTCAGCTGGTGGCTGGCGGGCACCAGCATGGTGGCAACGACATTCGCTGCCGACACCCCGTTGGCTGTGACCGGCCTGGTAGCCACCAACGGCATCGCCGGCAACTGGGTGTGGTGGAACATGCTCCTCAGCGGCATGCTGACCGTGTTCTTCTTCGCCAGACTCTGGCGGCGGGCAGGCGTCGTCACCGATGTCGAATTCGTCGAGATGCGCTACTCCGGAAAGGCAGCCGCTTTCCTGCGTGGCTTCCGGGCCATCTATCTGGGCTTGCCCGTCAATTGCATCGTCCTCGGATGGGTCAACCTCGCCATGGTTAAGATCCTCACGGTCATGTGGCCAGACCTGGCGATCCCCGCCCTGGGTGTGGAAGACCCCAAGATCGCCGCCCTGGTAATTGTCGTGGGCTTAATGCTGCTCACCGCAGGCATCTCCACCCTGTCCGGTCTATGGGGTGTGCTGGTGACCGACATGTTCCAGTTCGTCCTCATGATGACCATGATGATCGCCCTGGCCTACTACGCGGTCGACGCCGTGGGCGGACTCGGCTCCATGGTGGACAAACTGGCCGCGGTAGATGCGGCACGCGGCGGAGAAGGGTCCGTAATGGATTTCATGCCGGTAATCGGATCGGCGTGGATGCCTGCGATCGCATTCTGTGTGTTCCTCGGCGTGACCTGGTGGGCAACGTGGTATCCCGGAGCTGAACCCGGCGGCGGCGGTTACGTCGCGCAACGCATCTTTTCCGCCAAGGACGAGAAGCACTCTTTTTTTGCAACGCTGTGGTTCACCGTTGCACACTATGCAATCCGGCCCTGGCCCTGGATCCTCGTCGCCCTGGCATCCCTGATTCTCTACCCCGACCTGGCCGATCGGGAAGCCGGCTTCGTGCAGGCGGTGATTGATCCTAATGTGTTCCCCCGGTCCATGGCCGGCCTCATGCTGGCCGCGTTTTTCGCGGCTTACATGTCTACAGTCGCAACCCAGCTGAACTGGGGTGCCTCCTATCTGGTCAACGATGCCTACCGCCGGTTCCTGGTAAAGGACCGGACCGACACCCATTACGTGGCAGCCAGCAGAGTGGCTACCCTCATACTCATGCTGGCCTCTGCAGTCGTAACCTACTTTCAGGAATCCATCGCCGGTGCCTGGCAGTTCCTCATGGCCATCGGTGCCGGTACAGGCAGCGTGCTGATACTCCGCTGGTTCTGGTGGCGCATTAACGCCTGGAGCGAGGTGTCCGCCATGGTAGCCTCCTTCGCGATCTCCATGGTCCTGCAGTTCGGCGTAGGATGGAAAGCCAGTGATCCAAGGGAATTTGCCTGGACCGTGCTGGTCACGGTCGCCGGTTCCACCGTGATCTGGTTGCTGGTCACCTTCCTCACCCCACCAGAGAAAAATGAGCAGCTCGTCCGCTTCTATCGCAAGGTCAGCCCCAGCACCACCGCTCTCTGGGGTCCCATCGCCCGCCAGGCGCCGGACGTCAAGCCGGCCAAGGACGGGCCGGCCAACCTGCTGCATTGGATCCTCGGCGTCACTACCGTCTATTGCGTGCTCTTCGCCGTAGGAAAGCTCCTTTTGGGCAGCTGGACCACCGCCCTCATCCTGGGGATCATCGCGGTATTCAGCACCGCCCTGCTCGCCCGCGGCATCACCCGCCAAACCCTGTAGCAACGGCCGACGCCCCATCCCTTGGGCCCACGTCAACACGTGGCTTGGGCAGGCTCGCGCAAAAGTTTCGCACAGACTATTTGCAGCCAATGCTGCTCTGACTACTATTCGCCCCATGCAATCACGCTTTTGGTTGGCTGCAGTGTGTCTTGTCGGTGGTCTCAGCGGCTTGTGGCTGGCAGGCTGCAGCGCCCCTCCCACCTCACCGCTGGCCTCAGAGCCCTACGTGTATACTCCCATCTCCAAAGTGCAGACCAACGACCCTTTCCTCTGGCTGGAGGATGTCACCGGCAACAAACAGCTGGAATGGGTGCGGGACCGCAATGCATCCAGCACCTATGAGCTAACCAACTCCCCCAGTTTCGAACCCCTGCGCCAACGATTGCTCTCGATCCTCGATTCACGCGAACGCATCCCCTACCCCCAAAAGCTCGGAGAATACCTCTACAACTTCTGGCGCGATGACCAGCACGTACGAGGCATCCTGCGTCGCACCTCATTGGAAGAATACCGCAAAGCCCAGCCTTCCTGGGAAACCGTGCTGGATCTCGACAAGGTCTCAGCCGACGAGAACGAAAACTGGGTGTGGAAAGGCTTCGACGCACTGCATCCGGATTACGAGCGCTGCCTGGTAATGCTCAGCAGGGGCGGCGCTGATGCAACCGTCGTCAGGGAATACGACCTGGTGAAGAAATCCTTCATCGCTGATGGATTCAGCCTGGCAGAAGCCAAGAGCGATGTCTCGTGGAAGGACCGCGACAACCTCTACGTGGGGACCGACTTCGGCGATGGATCACTTACGGACTCGGGTTACCCGCGGGTAGTCAAACTCTGGAAGCGCGGCACCCCCCTGGCAGAGGCCCGGGAAGTCTTCGCCGGAGAAGCCACCGATGTCGCAAGCTCCGCAGTGGTGGACCACGACCGCGGCGAAACCTACGAATGGCTGATGCGCGCAATGACCTTTTACTCCAACGAAACTTTCCTGCGCAGGAACGATGATTGGGTGAAAATTGAGAAACCGGACGACGCTGAGATCAGCACGTTTGGCAAACATCTGCTCATCACACTTCGCTCCGACTGGACCGTCGGCGGAGCGACCTATCCCGCAGGAGCCCTGCTGGCAACGCCCCTGAAAGATCACCTCGAGGGCAAGCGCGACTACGCCATGCTGTTTGAGCCCTCGGAACGCAAGTCCCTCGCCGGTGTCAGCGGCACACTCCATCACCTCGTCGTGAATGAGCTGGAAAATGTCCGCAACAAGGTCTTCGTCCTGACCCCCAAAGACGACGGCAGCTGGAGTCGCAACGCACTGGATGCCCCGGAGTTTGGCACGGTCTCCGTGTCGGGCATCGACCCCGATCACTCTGACGACTACTGGATGACCGTGACGGATTTCCTGTCTCCCTCGAGCCTGGCGATGGGCACGATCGGTCGCCCCGGACAGGAACAGCTAAAGAGCCTGCCATCCTACTTCGAGGCAGCCGGGCTGAAGATCGAACAGTTCGAAGCCATGTCCCACGACGGGGTCATGATCCCCTATTTCCAGGTGAGCCCCGCCGATCTCAAACTCGACGGCAATAACCCGACGCTGCTCTACGGATACGGCGGCTTCGAGATCTCCCTGCTTTCCCGCTATAACCCGGAGACCGGGGCGGCCTGGATGGAAAAGGGCTATGTCTACGTGCTGGCTAACATTCGCGGGGGCGGTGAGTTCGGCCCGGCCTGGCATCAGGCAGCCCTCAAGGAGAAGCGCCAGAATGCCTATAACGACTTCATCGCCGTAGCCGAAGACCTGGTGCGCCGCCGCGTCACCACCCCGAAACGGCTCGGAATCAACGGCGGCTCCAATGGCGGCCTGCTCATGGGCAACATGCTGGTGCAGCGTCCCGACCTCTTCGGCGCGATAGTCTGCCAAGTCCCACTCCTGGATATGCGGCGCTTCCACGTCCTGCTGGCCGGAGCCAGCTGGATGGGCGAATACGGAAACCCGGATGACCCCAAGGAATGGAACTTCCTCCGACGCTACTCCCCCTACCAAAACGTGCGGGCCGACGTGCAGTATCCGCGCACCTTCTTCACGACCTCCACCCGGGATGACCGGGTTCATCCCGGTCACGCCCGCAAAATGGTGGCGCGCATGCGCTCCCAAGGCCATGACGTACTCTATTACGAAAACATCGAAGGCGGACACGGTGGCGCAGCCAACAACCCTCAGCGAGCCTACATGCAGGCGCTGGCCTACAGCTTCCTCGAAAAGGAACTGACTCGGCCCTGAGGCGCACCCCCACCCACGGCGTAGGATCAGTCCGATCCGTCAAATCCGTCGAACCAGCCCAAGGCCCACCACCTCATCACCCCGCGCCCTTCGCTTCTTGCGCTTGGCGCGGGGCCGACTATGCTGCGGCATCATGACCAAATTCCCTAATCCCCTGAGGAAACTGCCGGCATCCGTGCTCAGTCTGGCAACAGCTGCTCTCATCGCCCTGCCAGCCGTCGTGCAGGCTGCAGATGCCGTGAGCGAATTCTCCAAGCCCGTGCTGGATCTCGGCATCGTAGTACAGGATGCCGACCGTACCGCTAAGTTCCTCACGCAGGCCATCGGACTCAAAGAAGTCAATGGCTTCAGCGTATCCGAACAACTGGGCCGGGATATCGGACTCGTCGATGGCCACGCAGTCGACGTCCGCGTCTTCGTCATGGAGGACACCGAATTGGCGACACGGATCAAGGTGCTTTGCTTCCCCAAGGCCAAGTCGGCGAAGCCCGACCAAAAAACCATCCATGCCACGATCGGAATCTCCTACCTAACCCTGTTCGTGAAGGACATCAACAAGGCCATGGAGCGGTTGAAGAAGGAAAATGTGAAGCTGCTGGGCAAGTCACCGGTGGACCTCGGCGGCGGAAGCTACCTCGTCGCAGTGCAGGATCCCGACGGCAACTTCATTGAATTGATCGGTCCGAAGCTGTGAGGCGCTTCAGCTCTTCCCGTTGAGCCCATAGGTGCTCAGGAACCGATACTCATCATCGACTGTCCCAATCAGCACAACCTCGGACCCGGCAGAGAGCACACTCCCGGGCCCGGGGTTGATTTCTGTACCCATGGCTGTTCGCAACGCCACGATGCTACACCCCGTTTGCGTTCGCACAGCACTCTCCGCAATGGTCCTCCCCTCCAGACTGGCAGGGAGCTGCACCCGAAAGACATTCAGCCCTTCTGCCAACATCAGGACATCCGCGCGCCGGAGCACATTGAAAATCGCATTCGCCCCCATGGACGCATAGGACATGACGAAATCCGCCCCGGCACGATGGAGGGTGGATACGTTCTGCTCCAACGTCGCCCGGGTAATCAACTGGATGTCGGGACGTAACCGTCGACACAAGATGGTGAGATAAATATTCGTGTCGTCGTTGCTCGTGGTGATTATGACAGCGGGGGCCTGCTTGATGCCGGCCTTCTCCAAAACCTCAATATCGGCCGCGTCCCCTTCTACAAGCTGGCCACCAGTAAGGGATCCAGGCCGCAGCGCATGACGTTCCACCAGGACGTAATCGAGCTTGCGATGGGCCAGGGAACGTCCGGTTGCCAACCCGACTCTGCCACCGCCGATGATAATGACCGGAGCCGAAGCCACGTGATAAATACAGAAAAGCTCGTTGTAATGTTGAATCTGCTCCTTGGATCCAGCGAGAACCAGGACCGTGTTGGCGGTGATCACAGAGTCCGGCCGCGGATTCTGGAAACGACCCCGCTCCCAAATCCCCACCACCGTGACGCCGACCTTGTCACGCAACTGACTCTGGGCAAGTGTCTGCCCGATCAAGGGCGTTCCTGCAGCCGTGGCCTCCCCGATGAACAGCTCTTCAAATCGCCCGATAACGTGCGCCCTGGCATCACCGCCAATGGTCCGGTGCGCGAGAGATCGCCCCATCATCTCCGGCAACCTCAGCACTTTCGAACTGCCTGCAAGCTTGAGAATATCCTCGGCCGAATCAGAGTCGGCAGTGGTGATGATCGGAAGCTCGGGAGCAAGTTCACGAACCGTAAATGCTATGTTCGTGTTCATCATGTCGTTGCCGGTCGCAGTGACCATGGCCGCCTTCTTCACGCGAACATTCTCCCAGGTCTCCGGGGAATCAGGAGCCCCCACCACCACGCTGTAACCCTGGTCGTGAAGATCCAACGCCTGGGGCAGGTCCTTGGTAATCACCACGTACGCCTGCCCGTATTGCTTCAACTTCTCAATGAGCGCCTCTGTAACCGGCCCCATGTGCGTCAGCACCGCGTGACCACTGGTTGCAGGAGGCAGTTGACGCGGAGCTCGAGCCTCGGATTGGGCCCTCATCCACGGCGAGTAAAAGAACTCAATAAAGGTGAACGGCATGAGCACCAGCAGGAACACCATGCCCGACAACAACACGATCATGGAGAATCCCCGCCCCAGATCAGTGTGGAAAGTGATATCCCCAAACCCAAGGGTCGACATCACGGTAAGTGTCCAATACATCCCGGTCAGCCAAGTATGCCTCTGCCCTTCCCGCAGCATCAGGAGGTGGAAGCCAACAGTGTAGACAAATACCAAAAGTAGAAACAGCAGCAGGTAACGGATGAGCAGATTCACGTTCCGCTTGCCCGCCCGGGATTGCAAATAGCTGAGCAGATGTGGCACGTACGACTTCATCATGGTTCAATCCTCACACCGGCTGACCTCGATAGCGATAGTAGGCGGCACAAGCCCCCTCAGTCGAAACCATGGTCGCTCCCAGGGGGTGCTCCGGCTTGCACCGGGTTCCAAAGACCGGGCATTCATGTGGCTTCCTAATCCCCTGTAAGATCAGCCCGCTGATACACTCGGGAGATTCCTCCACAGTATGGTCGGCCACACCAAAGCGGCGCTCGGCATCAAAACTCTCATAAGCCTCTGCGAGCCCCCAGCCGCTGTTGGGAATACTCCCGACCCCGCGCCACTTCCGGGGAATCACGCGGAACACTTCCTGCGCCAGTCTCTTCGCCGGCAGGTTCCCTTCCCGGCGCACCGCCCTCGCGTACTGGTTCTCCACCTCATACCTTCCCTGCTCCAACTGACGCACGCACATCAGCACCCCCTGAAGGATGTCCATCGGTTCGAAACCCGTAACCACAATAGGAGTCTTATAACGCGCAGCAATTGGCAGATACTCTTCATAGCCCATGACCGCACACACATGCCCCGCCGCCAGAAAGCCCTGAACCCGGTTGTCGACCGAGCCAAGGATCGCCTCCATCGCCGGCGGCACCAGGACGTGCGAGACCAGCAGACTGAAGTTGTCCAGGTTCTGCCGCCGGGCCTGCGCCACAGCCATCGCGTTGGCCGGGGCCGTCGTCTCAAAACCCACGGCGAAAAACACCACCTGCCGCCGCGGATTCTCCTTCGCTACCTTAAGGGCATCCAACGGGGAATAGACCATTCTCACATCCCCCCCTCCTGCCTTTACCGAAAGCAGATCCCGGGAACTGCCCGGAACCCGGAGCATGTCACCGAAGGAACAAAAGATCACTTCCGGTCGAGATGCGACTTCAATGGCCTTATCGATCAGCTCCAAGGGTGTCACACACACCGGGCATCCCGGTCCGTGGATAAGGGTGATCTCCCTCGGCAAAAGCTCATCAATGCCGAATCGAACTATGGCATGCGTCTGGCCACCGCAGATCTCCATGATCGACCATGGCCGGGTCGTCAGCCGATGGATCTCGGCAGCCAACTGTTGCGCCAACTGGGGGTCACGGTATTCGTCCAGAAATTTCATGCGGCCAACTGGCGGCAGTCTGCCCCAAGCTCAGCACTCCGACCAGCCCCAGTTCTCACCGACCCGGGCGCGACGGCACCGGCTGCTAACCAGATAGCCCCCCCTGCGTGCCGCCATAGGTGCAGTTCCTTATCAGTGTGGTCGAAATGAAGCGATATTGTTCAGGCATCGGCTTTGGTGTTTGCCTGCAGCAGGTGCTCCCAGCTCAGGCCATCTTCCATCGTGGCCTCCCCAGCGGCGTGCTCCGACTCTACCATCTGTCCGGATCCAGCCTCCTGGTGACCTCCTCTACTTATAACTCGGACCAACCTCCTTGGGGGCCTTTAGCCTGTTGTCATACCTGCGCTGATGTCGTCTGACTCCTCGCTTACGTTCCACTCACCCCCCCCGACCCACCAGTCCATGGCAGACCCACCAGAAACTCCCAGAACCCATATCCGCCCGCACGTTAAGATGCTGTCCAGTCACAAAACGAACGGCCGATATCCTTACGGATTCCTGACGCACCTACGTGGATAATCCGTAAGCGGACAAGTTCAGGGGCCTATTTCCTCACACCCCACGAATACGACAAAAGCCCAGAATGGAGAGATCTGACGATGAGATGGCATCCCCACGGACGTGAACGGCCGTACGGATTATTGGCGTACGTGCGCCGATAATCTGCAGCGTTGATCCGATAAGAGGACGGTTTGGGTGACAAAAAGGACTCCAACACAATCGATCTGGGGGTGGCGCAGCAGTCGCCGTAAAATCACCCCCTACCGAGGCCAGACTATGTCTGAGTGGTCCTGTTCAGCAGAATCAAATGCAGCAGTTAACTCTCAAATGTGTGTCGCTTTACCAGGCGCGCGAACTGTCAGGAATTCAATCAGTCCTTACTGGTCCCATCGTCACCCGTCCAGTTGTACTCGTAATGAGGCTCGTTGTCGTTGTTCCAACGCCTACGCCACTTGTCATTCGTTGGATCCACGATATCTCGACGACGCGCACTCTCGGAATGGCCGTCGGCAAACATCGTAACCGTACTGCCGTTGTGCCGCTTTGCCGGCCACTGGTCAGGTTCCTTGCAGTCAATATTCCCGTCCCATGAATAATCCGAGCGGCTATCGGCCAGCATCATCATATCGGAAGGACTCATGATGCGGCTTTCAGGCATTTCCGGTTGGTTGGGCGGATTGATGTCCCCCCCCAAACCGAGCTGCTCAGAGACGTTTTGAGTCACTGGCCCGACGCCCCAATCATTGTAGCCGTAGCTCATCCCGGCGCCATTGCCGGAGGCACGCAGAAAGTCGATTCCCATCGTCAGTGACTTGTTGATGTTGGTGTCCCAGCGGAACTCAGGTTTGTTTGCCGGACAAAAGAAGGACTCACGGCTGGTGCTCATTTGGCTGAACAGACGAATCGGCCAGACGTAGTAAAAATCCGGGATCTTGATGCAGCCTGGATAGGCCGAGTAGTCACCCACATACATGACCGTGGCCAAACCCAATTGGCGCAGGTTGTTCATGCACTTGGACTGCTGAGCTTTGGCCTTGGCCTTGGCCAACGCAGGCAAGAGCATTCCAGCCAAAATGGCAATGATGGCAATGACCACGAGCAGTTCAATCAGAGTAAAAGCGAGGCGTCGGCTCCGCGATTGACCTGGGGAGATTGGGGGCTTCATGACAATGATGACGAATTAAAAGACTTAGTTGGTTCAGGATCCATTACGCCCGCAGTAATGGGGCTGCAAGGATCGTTTGGGTCAAGTGTTGTAGAAATCTGGCTAAGACTATCGTGTGGCGGTCCTAATCTTTGAGTTGTATCCGGTAAAGGTGCGTCTTGCTGCGCAAAAAGAACGCCTTGTCCGCTACCGCAGGTGAAGCCATGAACCCGTCATCAAGTTGGCTGCTAGCGAGCAGCTTGAACTCACGACCGGGCTGGATCACGGTAGTCGTTCCCTCCTGGCTAAAGAAATAAAGGCGACCATCGGCATAAACCGGCGAGGCAGCATAGCTCCCACCAATCCTTTCCTTCCAAATCGTCTCGCCAGTGGCCGCGTCAAGACAGGTCACAAAACTCTGTTCGGCTGCGGTATAGATCAGACCGTCCACCAGTAATGGGGAAGCATACTTGCCCACATGTGTCTTCAGTTTCCAAAGGACGTCCTCGTCACCCAGAATGCCTTCCTTGTCGGTTCTGACTGCCCACATTTCCTTCAGGCGGAGGCCCGTAACAAAGTAGGCAACGCCATCCTGATAAAGGGGAACCGGGGCGGTGGACCAATCCTGGTATTCCACCCGCCATAGCTCGCGCCCGGTTGAAGGATCATAACCGTACGCAGCCTTGGCTCCTGCACTAAGCATCAAAGGACGCCCCCGGTCATTCACAATCAAAGGCGTGCTGTGCGCCTTGCGCCAATCCCCATCCTTGACCATCGGATCCTGCACGTCCTCGTCGTTCCATTCGACAGAACGATCAGTTTTCCACACCGTTCGTCCGGTGGCTTTGTCCAGCGCGGCATGATACTGCAGATCCGCGCCATCAAAGGTCAGGATGATGAGGTCGCCGTGGCTAACAACCGAGGATGAGGCTCCACGATAATGCCTGCAGGGCAAGTCATCTCGCTTCCACAAGACCTCGCCATCTTCTGTATCGAGACACGCCGTGCCGAAGCTGCCGAAGTGAACGTAAACCCTCCCCTGCTCGATGTAAGAGGAGGGGGTTGCATAGGAGTTCATGGAAGCCCCGTTGCCCAGCGGTTCGGGATCGTCACTGTGAAAAAGATGGACGTTGTGCAGGATCTTCCCGGTTTCGGCATCCAGCCCGATCGCATAGAAATCGTGACCACCCTCCGTTGCACTGGAAACCCACACGCGGCCGTCGTAAACAGCGGGAGCACACCAACCCTTGTAGGGAATCGCCGTTTTCCAGACCACGTTCTCGGACTCGCTCCACTGCAAAGGCAAGCCGGTCTCGCCGGAGTGCCCGTCGCCCGTCGGACCGCGAAACTCGGGCCATTCAGCCCGGAGTAACCCCACCGAGGCACTGAAGAGACCGGCTGCGACGAAATACCTGGCCAGAGTGGGACCGAAGGCATGAAGGCACGACGCACCTCGAAGGTGAAACGCGGAAGGGTACATGGGTTGAGCTTGGATCGACCTCACCTCGAAGTCAACCGGAGGTTCATTCAGGTCAGGCTACTGCCTCTTTGGGGGTGTCTCACGAAAAGCCCAAAGCGACCTCTCAGTCCTGACGTAAAGCGTGTCGTGGGCGATCGCCGGGGTGGCCATGATACTCTCGCCAATAGGGTTTCGGGCCAACACCTCGAGCGTTTCCCCATCCTTGATCACGGCGACCGTGCCCGATCGAGAAGCGATGGCAATCTTCCCATCCGCGGCCACCGGGGAAGCATAATTGTCACCCAACACGCCCAAGCGCTCCTCTTGGAAGAGCGTCCGACCAGATTCCAGATCAATACACGTCACCATGCCACCGTTCTTAGCCAAATACACTCGACCACCATAGATCAAGGGTGTGGGCACATAGGGTAGACCACGCGTCTGCCTCCACCGCTCACGGGGCTCCGCAGCAGTAGCCGTCGGAACCTCCAGCGCCAGAATCCCGTTGCTGGATCTAGTGAATGCGTCAGCAATGAAATCGTATTCGGCACGTGAAACCAGACCATCGCGGTCGGCATCAATATACTGAAAATGCTGCCTGGCCGGACCTGCCGGCGCCTCATCACGGGTGAGCCTCCCGTCTGAATCACCATCCCCGCGCAGCAGGAGTTCATCAAATTCAGGCATGCGCCGGAATCCTGATCCAGGCGTCCACCCCCCAAGAATAACCACACCATCGGACACCACGGGACTGCTGCAAATTTCGTTCGGCAGCCCAGGCATACGCCAGACTTCCCGTCCGGAATGCAGCTCATAGGCCACTGCCTGAAGTGTGCCGGGCGCGATGATTCGCGCCTGCTGTCCATCGCCCAATACAACTGGCGTGCAGAACCCCCTGCGGAACTCCGGACGTGGAGTCCGCCATGCTGTCTTGCCCGTGGTGCGATCCAGAGCCAACAACTCCGAGCCAATATCCTGATCCCGAAGCAGAATGACATAGGCCCCGGCTAGTATCGGAGAAGTGCCGACCCCATGCCCGGTGATCGGGGTTGGCAACGGCCGCCTCCAGACTTCCTCCCCGGACATGGTATAGGCCACCAAGCCGAATGGACCCGAGTAAGCGTAGACCCTGTCACCATCCGTGCAACACGTTGGTGCTGCTGGACCTCCCAAACCGCTACCTCTTTCGCCCTCTCCCAACTGCACTTCTGCGCGCCACAGAACCTCTCCACCCAGCGAGTCGATACACAGTGTCACAAAACGCCCCTCCTCTGAGCCTGTGACGAATATGCGTGAACCCCAAATACAGGGAGAAGACTGCCCGGCAGGCAAAGTGATTTTCCATAGGCAATTTGTCTCCGGCCCAAAGAAGGTGGGAAACCCGGACATAGCCGCTATGCCGGAGCCATCTGGCCCGCGGAACTGGGGCCAAACGACTGGCAACTCCTTTTCAAACCCGGCCTCCTCTACCGCGCCCTGAGCCGAGTTTAGCCAGAGAAGGGACAAGACGATGATCGACAGCTGTGGCAAAAAAAAACTCCACCCGGTAGCCGGGCGGAGTTTCATGAGCCACATGGGCTAGACGCCTAGAGAGTTTACAAGCCCCTCGCGCGGTAATAGCGGGCAGACTGCTGTGGACCCTGCAGATCGGTGTATTTCACGCTACCGTTTGACAATGCCGTGACCGTATCCACGGTGTTCCATGTTTGCAGATCGCTGGAGACTTCAACAGCGTAGCGGCGGCCGGGTTCACCAGTCAGCATTACAGTAATTCCGCCTTGAGCAGGCATGCTCAGCATCTGAAGGGCAGAAGCTTCTTCAGGCGCGGGTCGATATACCGGGACTTCAAGGTTATCAATGAACACCGCATCTTCGCCGTTGCTGAGGCTCGGGTCTTTACGGTAGATCCATTCCAACTTGTTAGTGCCCTCGGGAACCACAAACTGGTAAAGCGTCCAATCGTTCTGTCCGGACCATGTGCGCTTCACTTCCCCATTCACCCTGAACTCGAGGACATCGAAAGAGGCCTCCGAGCTGACACGGTATTGGAAGGAAGCCACCCCTGCTACCATACGCCCTTCGAGCAACAGGATGGATTGCTGGTTGTCAGCAATGTGACCTGAGCGAGCCGAATAGTCGCCACCGCCCGCGTTGCCTTGAACCACCGACCACGCCGCCGAGCTGCCAGGCGGGTTACGATTGTAGGCCAGCTCCGGGTTAAAGCTGCCGCTCTCAAAGTCGTCGGAAATCGACGGCCTGATGAACGAGGCAATCAGCGTATAGGGTTGATCCATCGTGATCTCCACCGGATTCGCGCTGGACCGAATTGTCCCAGTCCATCCTTCAAATACATACCCGGGATCGGGGAGCGCCGTAACGGTAACCACAGAGCCAACACTGTAGTCGCCGGACTCGGGACTGACTCGGCCGTTTTCACCAGCAATGGTCTCCAACCGAAGCGCCGCCCCCTCGACGAACTCATACACCAACTCGGCTTCACCATTGCCGCCGGCAAAGCCGTCGACAGCAATGTGGTACTCGACTCCGGTCATCACGCCAACACTGACCCGGCTGGCACTGACCCCGAGCTCAGCATCGTCATTCCCGGCTACCGTGGTCAGATTGGTCACCACGGTCCCGGTATAAGCCCCCAGGATGGTGTCGTAAGTATTATTGGTCGTGGCCACCGTAAGAACGCCGTCGGCTGGTGCCGTCCACCTATACCAGACCGACTTGCCGCCCTGATTGCCACCGTGGAAAGGCTCGAGATATTCCTTAGTCGCACTCTCGTTCCCCGCACCGACTTGGCCGTTTGATCCCTCGAGCTCCAAGGCGTTCACGAAATGGTCATTCGGCGTGGTCAGAGGCATGTATTGCACCACAATGCTCACCGGAACAGCGGTGTTTCTCGCGTAATCAACGGCAGTCGCTGAAATGGTGTTATAACCCTGCTTGAGCAGCAGGCTGACGTTCCAGTTCGTGCTGCCCGAAGCCCGCTTCCACATCAAATCTCCCTGGTTCTGAACGCTCACCCCAAACACACCGGACGCAGGCTTCGGATCAGCTGCAATGCCGGAGATAGTGATCTTCTCGCTGGTTACGACGGCACCATTCGCTGGTTCGAGAATCTGCACGATAGGGGGAAGCGTATCGGGCCTGCCGTCTGGCTCCACTCGGAACCGGATAGAACCGGTGTCATCGCTGGTCGCCCCTGCCACTGCAATGTAATAACTCACGCCTCGCTCTGCATCGAATTCAACATAGGCCTGAGCGCGGCCAGCCACATTGTCGCCTGAAGCCACCTCAGTGAGATTCGCCAGCGTCTTACCCGTGTAGACGCCGATGACAGTATCGATGTCGCTTCCGGCGGTATCGATCACCACGTGATTATCGTAGCTGGGGGACCAAACCCACCAGAGGCTCGCAGCAACCGTCGCCACACCTGAGTGTTGCGGTTCATCAGGCAGCTCGAGTGTCGCAAACTTGTTGAGCGAATAGGTGACACGACCTTCCGCCGGGACTTTGGCAGCATCCGCGAAGTTGTCGTTGGTAGGCGGGTCGGCCACGTACCAACGGACCACGTTTGTAACCCCGATCTTGTCAGGTGCATTTGCTCCGATCTCACAGAGAATGTATTCATCCGGCGGAGCCAGCGCGGGAACGACGAATTCAGCACTGTAGATGGAGTCTCCAGCCACAGCATCCGGCGGATTCCCATCATTCGTAAAATTCAAGGCGCCCGAGGCTCCGCTGACAAACTGTCCAACGACGGTGGCGTCAGTGACTCCGAACAGATCACTCACTGCAACAAAGACCTGCTGCGTGCTACCACTCAGAAGGACAGCCTCTTCAGCAGGGTTCACAGAGATCTCGAGGTCACCGTCACCCGAAGCCGTAAGCGCCTTGTAGGCGTTCACCCTTCCGCCAGTCACCGTGATACCATCCAAAGCCGGTGTTTTGACTACCGTTTCAAGCAGTCTTTGGCGCATTTCGAAAAGATCGGCAGCAGGATTGTGCGCCAGAATCAGTGCCGCAACACCAGTAACATGCGGTGCCGCCATCGAGGTTCCGGAAATGGAGTTGTACGCGGTGTCAGAAATATTCCAGGTAGAAAGGATCTCGTGACCGGGAGCGCCGAGGTCTACGGACGTCAGACCGAAGCATGAAAACGCAGCCAACCGATCCGCCCGGTCGATCGCGGCTACCGCAATCACGTTGTCCAGCTCATAGCTCGATGGGTAGTGCGGAGTAACGTCGTTGTCCTCGGCACTGTTTCCGGCCGCGGCGACAAACAACACGCCGTTCTGGCGAATCTTATCAATGGCGTCGTAAAGGGGCGAAGAGTAGGTCGTGCCACCCCAACTCGCGTTGATGACCCGAGCACCGTTCGTAGCGGCATACTCCATCGAGGCAATGGCGCTGTCGTAGTAAACAAATCCGTTAGCATCGCCCATGACGCATGCCATCAATTGCACTTTCCAAGCGACTCCAACATGTGGGCTGCCGTCGTTCGCAGCCGCACCGATCGTCCCTGCCACGTGGGTGCCATGACCATTCAGGTCATCGGGATCTCCTAGAACCGCCGTCACGTCCAAGGCATTGATACCATGAACATCGTCGACAATGCCGTTGCCGTCGTCATCCACCCCGTTTGTGGCCTTGTCGAGCCCGTCAGCATCCAGCCCCGATTCACCGGGGTTGACCCACATCTGTTTAGCCAAATCCTGATGGGTGTAACGAACCCCGCTGTCCAGCACCGCCACAATCACGTTGGTCGATCCTGTCGTGAGGTCCCAAGCCTCCGGGGCCGAGATGTCGGTACCCTGAGTGCCACCATTACCACCCACGTTTTTCAAGCCCCAGAGGTCTCCGTTGACGTAGTACGCATCGTTTGGCTCGGCGGAGAGCCGCCCCACATAATTGGGCTCGACGTATTGAAAGAGGCCCGACTGCCTCAATGCCCAGATCCTGGCCGATAACTCAGACACAGTCTGGTTACCCACCTGGATGGCTGGCGTATCCAAGACGACCAACCCCGGCACAATGCCATACTGGTGCTTGATCACCACACCTTCGGCTTCAAGCAGCGTCGCAGTCTCCGCCTTCTGGGCATCGGCTGCGTTCTTGAAGCGCGCCAAGATACGCGTAGGATGAGCCTCACGCCCATTTAGATTAATGACCGGCGAGACCTCGACTGCCTGCAAGCCGATCATCGACACTAGCAGCGTCAACCCCGTAAAGATGCTTTTGTTGAACATGACTCTATCTTGTGTGTAAGGCTGGGTCGGAGGTTAGGGATTGTAGCGCACCCGGTAGTAACGGGCTGCATCCGGTGATTCGATCACGTCCTCAACCTGCATGGACTGCATCGATGTCGACTCGTTGTTTACACTCTTTAACGGAATCCATTCACCCGTAGGATCCTCCTGATATTCCACCTGATAGCTGCTGAGGGGAGCCGCCTGCCAGGAAATACTCATCGACAGCGGTGACATCGAGGCGACGGAGACGTCGAGCTTCGGCTCCGAGAATGGCTGCGGATCGTAGCCGTTGGCAAGACCATCGCCATCGGAGTCGATGATGATACTCTCACGGAGTCCCTTGTTCACCGTTACGCTGCCGCCGGAGGGCAATGCCACGATGACACTGCTATTCGGTCCGCTGAACTCCTTGACCCACTTCAGCCGCCCATCCAAGGCACCGTCCAAGTCTTCCACCGGGACATTCGCGTAGGCGTAGTAAATTGTGACGTTCGGGTCGATCTTGAGGCTGTCAGCCAATTTGCCTCGCCCGTAACTCGTCTGAACGAAACCCTGAAGATCCAAGTAATCAGCGTAAATGGCATATTTCGCATTGGCATCGGGCCCGTGGAAGCGCAGCTGGGCGCCCTGCCCACTGGAGAGGACCAACCGGCCAACGGCGACGTTATTCTTGAAGCCATCGACCGACACGCCCCGGTCTGCAGCTGACCAGGTATGATCAATCACCGCGTTTTGAGAAACCTGGGTGGCCAGGCGGGTTCCCAGCAGATCGCCATACATCGGTTTGCGCAAGAGCCGAAAGCCACGATTGCAGGAAAGCGAACTATTAGCTCCCCCGCCGCTATCCGAAATAGAGTTGGTGGAATTCAAATAGAGCACCCCAAGACTTTGAACACTGAAGTTGTGGAACTTCATATCCTGAGATTGCAGTATCGTGTCACCATCAGACTGCGTAATGCCGTCCTCGAACTTTGCCACACCGCTTTCCAAGCGCAGAACGTTGTCACTAACCAAGTCGCCCTTGTTGTGAAGGAAGTGGCTACGCATACTAATTGACCCCGCTGAGATTCGCCCCTCGTTGACCAGATTGTCGTAGGGCCTGGCACGATCCGTTCCAATGATTGCATTTCCAGCGATGAGGAAGTCGCCCCGGTTGGTCAGGGACAAAAGACTCGGAGCGTTGCTGCTACCAAAATTCCCCGATCCGCCCAAAAGAGTCACATCCTCGTTCATGGTCACGTTCGTAGCCTGCAGCAGCAGCTCACCCGTCACGTAATAAGGATGGTCGATCTGAACGTTTTCCGCCCTGAGCTTGAGCGATTCGAACGAGGTCCGTTGAGTCACGCCCAACTGATAAGCGTCGACCATCAGCACGTGGTAACCCACGTTCACCCAGTTGGTGACAGGCTCCCCATTGGTGTCCGTGCCCACGCTCGCCAGAAAGTTCGTCCATAGCGAACTGAAAAAGAACATCGGACCTTCGAACACTTTGGCTACACCTGTGACCGAGCTATCCAGCTTGAGGGTCCCGTTGGTTGAAGCCAGATCGAAGCGGTACGACCCGGCAGAGAGCTCCGACTCACCGGTCGATACCACGTGGTTGGCCTTGATGGACATCAGCGTGTTGGCCCGTGCCTTTACCTTGCTTAGATCCAAAGTGTCGGCATCAATCTCCAGACGTCCGACCAGGTTGGAATCCGTTGCACCGGGGACCGGCGGAGGTGTCAACGCCCCGGCAGACGCCACATACGGTGAGTAAGCTGTGAAGATGCCCTCGACGGTCATGTTGGAGGAAACTCCATCCTCGTAGAAGAGGTTGGTGGTGCCTGCGGCATTTCCCGCACCGCCAAAAGCAAAATCCATCAGCATAGAACGACTGACGCGGTAGTTCGAAGGCCGGAAGGTGTTGGCCGTCCGGGCATTGGGCAGAATTGCGAGGTTATTGGTCCGGGCCGCCATGTCGTCCGTGACGTAGACTTCCTGGGAGGAAATCGCTCCCGTCACGCTGTTGGTGAATTCCATGGTCAACCTGGCACCCGCCACCGCAAAATCCGTCTGCGTGTTGAATTCAGAGAACCTTACCTGGCCATTCAGCAGGTTTGTATCGTAGCCAACGAAAATCGCCTGCACCACAACGTTGGTCTCGTCGATGTCTACGCGCCGAACATCGTAGAGAGGGTATGGAAGACCAATCTGGGTGGCACCCATCCCGAATGAATTCGTGACCACGTGTACGGGACTGATGACGAATGGCCCCAGATTCGTGTCGAAGCTGTAGAAGCCCGGACCAACGTCGAACGTAATGTTGGTAGGCCCACCCCAGTAATTGTCGATAATGAGAGGTGCTGGAAAGAAATTGGTTTCCGTCACACCATCGCTCCCACCAAAACCCGCGTATGTCTCGATATTGATGTCCCCGCGGCTCAAGTCGACGCTGTTACCGATGATCCGTACCATGCTCTGGGCGCCAGCCTGGAGTAAACCTCGGTTCTCGACCTTCTCGGCGTTGATGAGAAGATAATTGTCTACATCAACTACGGCATCTACATCGTTGATAAAAACCTTCGCCTGCTTCGACGGCCGGGTATCAGAGGCCGTCTCGATCCGAAACCCAGGAGAACCGAACAGCGTCCCCCGGTTGGTAAAGTTCTCCACGTTCCAAAAGTCGTAGAGATAATTCCCGGTGAAGACCGAATGTGATCCGTAATTGGCGTAGGCACGGGCATCTACTTGATTGGGAGGAAACACGTTTTCCGTTCCCTCAACCAAGTAGAGGTCGATGGTGCCGGCATAACTCCCTGACGCTGCCAGCAGGATGCCTGCAGCGCCGCCCAAAGCTGATCTGAATGATTTACTAGCGAGCATGGTGAAAGTCTCCAGCACTAAGGCGTTGGCGTTGTGCCACCGCCACCAATGGCCGTGTTGTTTGTGGTAATCGCACTGGCCGGCGGAGCGCCCCATGGGTCTCCAACCCGCCCCTGCAGGACAAAGCGTTCGATGTCACGCACCTCTACACCCACAGGATAAATCACCGGCTCGTTGGTCGTTCCATCGAACGAGCCCCATCCATAGAAGTGCAAGGCCGAGACCTCATCCATTCCATCCAGCGGATATGTGTTCAGCCAGAATTCATTGATCGTCGGGAAGGTGAGCGTAAAGCTGGGTGCTGCGCCATCGGCGAGAGCCACAGTTCCCGGCCCGAGCGTAATGCCGCCGCCGGTGATGTTTGTGCCGCCACTGTTGGTGTTCCCGTAAATCCAGTTCACCGTATCGTATTGGACACCGATGATGGTCCCGCTCGCTGTCTCATCCCCGCCGAGGTCGCCGGCGTGGATGAGAATGTCGGGCGCTTGCAAAGCCCGCTCAATGTATTGGGTCCGCAGGGTGCCGTTGGTGATGTAGGTATCCTCCCACCTATTGGTCACCGGCAGGAAGAAACCAAAGAGCGAATCAAAGTGGGCGCGTTGGAAGCGAACACGGCCCACCCCCGGACGAATGCTGGTGTTGACTAGCAGGTTAGTGCCCAAGCCATTGGTCCCGCCAGGCGCACCCCAGGTTCCACCCGTTACAAAGGTGGCACTGTTTGGAAGCGTCTCCACGTTGTAATTGTCTTTCCTGTAGATGTAGCGAATTCCGCCCATGTCATCCCGGGTCAGAGTCGTCCAATACATGCCGGAGAGGAGATTGAACGTGCCGGACGAAACGGGCAGGTTTGCTGACAAACTCGCGATCGGGTCGACCGGTTCATTGAACACAAGTGAATGCGTATCATCGACATCACCGACGAAGGTATATGTCCAGAGCAACCCATTGATGTACGGGCTGGCCTTCCAAGTGACGGGATCGTAGTTACGCCTGATAATGTAGTAGTTGGTAATCGGAGGATCGCTGATGGGTTCCCGTCCCCGCAGTGTGTAGACATTGAGCGTAGGGTCGGCCAAGCCCATCATTTCGACCAGCGCACTGAGCGCCGTGCTGCGTACGTCCATGAGCCCCAGTGCGGCGGCCGCGTAGTTCGCTCGTGCCGACTGAAGTGGATAGCTGTCCAGGTCAATGCTGGAGGCGTTGGGGATAGTATTGAGCAGGGAGAAAGCCTTTTCGATCTCCGCAACCCCCCGCGCCCCGTAATACTGAACGAACTCCGGAGTGAAAGCGTAGTAGACCGTGGGCACATTGAGCCGATATTCCTCGTTGATGGACATAGGTCCACCGAATATCGGCGATGGCACTAACGGGAAGTCGTAGCCAATACGGGGAGTCTGCCAGGAGCCTAACGGACCCTGCATCGAGAAACCCCAGGCTGACCCCGCGAACGCCACACAGGCGCCTGCGATAAAAAGTCGATTGAGAAGCCTTTGCATACAGATTCTTACCGGATGCGCACCACGCGATACATCACGAGGTTGCTGGTCCCTTGAACCAGAATTGAATCGGTGTTACCAGCGGCGAACCTTTCGGCGCCGACCGGAATCCAAGTTGTGAGATCTTCGGTCACCTGCACCTGATACACCGAGCCAGGCTGGGTGTTCCAGTTCAGGTGATATCCTTGAGCGCTGGTCTCCATGGATGTGCTCAGCACGCTGGCCGCATCCACAGGGTTCGTTCCCGCCAACAACTCCTGCCAGTTGGTGGCCCCATCCCCGTCGGAATCCGCGTTAGCGGCGGCCCAGGCACTCGTCTGAGCGCCCCAGTGGGCGGCTTGCCAATCATCCGGGAGAAAGTCCAAATTCAAGTCCTCACCCCAGGTAGTCCCCTCGGACACTAATGAAAGAGGAGAGCGCTCTCCACTCGAAAGCCTATAAGCGATCTGCACCTGATGGGTTGAGACAGGTGCAAGTTTGTCGAGGTAAAACCTAGTCTCAGCCGTTTCCACCGGAACGGATTCTCCGTTCACGTAAACCTCGTAGGCGGCGACATCCATCCCGTCCAAGCGAGGCCATGTAACGACCAGCCTGGACTGGGAAAGCGGCTGAACGAAGGGTGGCTGCGGCGCAACCAAACTGGGTAAGGCAGAGAGCCTCTGCGCCACGACATCGAAACTGTTATCCAACCCGGTAAAGGTGGACCACACGACGAGCGCGTCCGTGCCGTCCGTGCTCCCTACCGCAGGATTCAGCTGTTGGCTCGCCGTGATGGAGTTAACCTGAAGCTCCTCTCCCTCTGCGCCGACGGCAGTGCAGGTTCTACCAAACACACCCTCGCGAGAGCCATCTTGCCCCATGCTGGTCCAGATGACTTGGAAATGGTCGCGCAGCGGCGTCACTTTTGGAGCGTATTGATCGCCGGAAACGTGCTCATTCAATCGGAAAACCTCGCCCTGCGGGGCGCCCGAATCATCGAGTGCGACCCCCACAACGTCCCAGCGATCGTTAGCCAATCGATCCTGCTCGTTTGCCGGTACTTTGAAGCTGCTCCAAGCCAGGAGCACGCTGCCATCTGCCAACACAGCAACCGAAGGATTGGCAGCTATGCGATCTGCTGAACTGCAGACGTTTTCCTCACCTCGGGGCGTACCGTCCCCGGAGAACGCCCGGCTGACAACCTGAACATTGAATGTCAGCGCACCGCCGCTCGTGTCGAAGCTCTGACCGCTCACCGGGGTATTGTTCAACACCCCGCTGTAGCCTTCCGAAACCCAGACAGCGATGAAATCGCCATTAGGCAGGGCTGCCACGGAAGCCTGGCGTTGGTTGTATTGTGTCGTCTGGTTGACTTGAAACTCCGACCCGAGCTTTTCGCCCTCTGGGGTGATAATCTGGCCGAAAACCCCGAAATGATCCCCATCCTGATCATAACTCTCCCAGATCACCACGGCATTGCCATTGCTGAGCGTAGCGATGCTCGGGCACCGCTTTGTTCCACCGAAGGAACTGCTGATGGCAATATCGGCACCAGTCCAAGTTCCATCCGGACGAAGCACCCTGCCGAAAATCCGTTGATCCACACCGTCTCCACCCTGCCATACAAAGACGGCACCTCCGTCGGGAAGCAGGCAGGCTTGCGGGTTCTCCTGATCCCCTGCCCCATTCGAATTCACGCGAAACGAATCGAAGGCACCAATCATGTTGCCGTCGAGCCTCCTCGCGGTGATCCCGAGTCCACTTCCGTCGGTCCGGTTGTCCTGAAACACCAGGAACCCACCTCCCTGCCCCAGCGCGAGGGCAGGAACAACCTGATCCCCGCTCATGGGCTGCGTCATGCGGTATTCGTTGCCGTAGTGGGCCATTCCGGCTGCGGCCAACCGACCCGCAAGCAGCAGGGCGGCGGCTCCGCATGCTGCTCTTTGCAGTCTGATGGTTCGAGTCATACGCGTCATTATCTGCGAAGCACACTGGCCGCAGCGAAGTCGATTATCGCTTTCCGCCGCCTGCCTGCGCTTAGGTTCAAATCTATCACAGTTCCACTTCCTATTCAGCGATGGTGCTCTAAGGATCAGCGACCTGCGTTGGCAGAGGCCAGAGGCACCTCAGGATCGTAGGGGTAATTATCCGGAGTATGGATAGGATTACCCGCCGGATCCACAATGGTGGGCGTCACAAAGATCACAAGATTCTTGCGGCGAATCTTGGAGGACTCGCTGCGGAAGAAGCGCCCTAAGAAGGGCACATCGCCCAAAATCGGTACTTTGTCTTTGATCTTGTTGACGTCCTCGGCGAGGAGCCCGCCGAGCACAACCGTTTGTCCGTCCCAGACGTTGCAGCTTGTGACGACCTGACGGGCGCGGAAGATCGGCAGCGGCAGTTGGGACTGCGTCGCGTTACCTACGGTATTACCCGTTCCCAATTGCACTTGCGGAACGAAGATACGTGCCGTCTCGAGGTCGTAACCGATGAACTCGATGATTGTCGGCATGATAGTCATCTGCACGGAGTAGCCATCGGCTGATACGAATGGAATGACGTCGAGCGTCGGGCCGAGAGGAATCGGTGCGGTAGAGAAGCCTTGGCTGGAGAACACACCACCGGGCGTGGCGGCACCGCCACCGCCTGTGGCGACACCAGTGTTTCCGCCACCACCGCCAGCACCAACTTGCTGGTTGTTGCCCATGACGATGTTGCGGATTTCAACGGCCTGAATCTGTGTTTGGCGTCCGCTCAGAGTCGTGACCTTCGGAGCAGCCATCAGATCGGTGCCTTCGCGGTTTTCCAGAGCTTTGACCACCACGCGGAACTGAGGCTGGGTCAGAATGCCCGTCAGTGTCATCACGGCGGGAGCATCGCCGCGGAGAGCCGAAGTAAGCTCACCATCGGTGGCTGCGGGTCCAAACGTTGGAATCCCCTGCGTTCCAGGGAAGGTTCCGTAGGGATTCCCTTCGGATGGCGCACCGGCAAAGGACGGCGCTGTCCCGCCCTGCAGGCCGACATTGCCGTTACCCATGAGTGTATTACCAAGGAACCAATCAAAGCCGAGTTCCTTCGAATCGTTCTGTCCGATTTCCACAAACTTCGCCTCGATTTGCACTTGGGGAGGAGCAACGTTCAACACCTCGATGGCCTTTTGGATAACGTCCAATTCGCCTGAGGTCGCGCGGACCATCAGCACGCCCGTGCGGTCGTTAAAGTAGAGCTGGTTCGGTGGGAGCATGTTCACCCCTGCCGCGGTGAAGAAGTTCCGCACCAGGTCCTGCACTGCGACGGTCGCGTTGGTGCTGGTTAGGCCTCGGATTCCACCGCCGCCCCCACCACCACCGATTCCGCCGCCACCACCACCACCGCCGAAGCCACCGCCACCGCCGCCGAAGCCACCGCCCATTCCACCCCCACCCGAGACAAACACGCGAGGAATATCAAATATACCTCCACCACCGCCCATTCCACCCATACCACCGCCCATGCCTCCCATACCGCCCATGCCGCCACCCATGCCGCCACCCATCCCACCACCACCCGCGCCGCCGCCCGAGCTGCTTCCAACCAAGCTGCCGAGAGGGAAGCTACCAACCCCTTCCAGACCTTCCATGAAGGTGTTGGGGTTCACGCGGAAGATGCGAGTCTCGAGCGCCACGTCCGTGGCCTTCTGGCCAAATACAATAGCATACTCTTCAATGGAGTATTTGATCGGTTTATCGGCCACCTTGGTTACTGCCTCCAGAACGTCGACCAAACGTAGGTTCCGCAGGGGAGGTGTGATCCGGATCAGAACGCTGTTCATGTCCAGGGGCTCGGGAGCCGGGGCGGGAATCAGCTGACCCGTAGTCGGATCCACAAGGGGAGCCGCAGCTGTGGTCGCGAACACGTTCGGGTTGATCATGAAGTTAATCCCCGCCTTGTCAGGATCGCGGTTGTAGGCTTGTTCAGACAGGTAGCGAAGCACCTGAGGAAGTGGGAGACCGTCAAACTCCACTTCGTCGATGTAAATCCGATGCAGTTTGGACTGGATCGCCGTCCTACCCGGACCGGTCGACACAGGGTTGATGTCCACCCCACCGACAAACACATCGGCGTTGGGATTGGGCGTCGGAAGATCCTGAGCGGCAGTCGGAGGCAGCCAAGCGGCCTCCAACTCAACGACCTTCTCCTTGACCATGATTTCCCGTGCGCGCGCACCGTGAGCGTAGCGGGCTTCGCCGATTAGCTTAATGTAGTATTGCGCCGCCGCATTGTTGGGATCCAAACGGAAGGCCTCCTTCAACTTGGACTCGGCCTCTTCCAAGCGTCCCATCTCGTATAGCAACTTGCCATCCTGCACCAGGGTCCCGACCTGCTCCTGCAGTTTGGCAACCTCCGGCGCCAAGTCCTGAACCGCCGTGGAGGGCACCCGACCGCGCAGGGCGGCCAAGGCCTTGTCGTTCTCGGTCTTCAGCTTCTGCGCTTCGGGATTGGCAGGATCGATGCTCAGCACTCGTTTCAAGTGCAGGTCAGCGTCGAAAAAGTCGCCACGCCGCTGAGAGGATTTTGCTTGAGC
>JBJOII010000031.1:0-36331 GCA_046047235.1 Verrucomicrobiota bacterium
GGCAGGCACGTTTGGAGGGGGAGGGCGGGAGAGTGGGGTGGGTGAGAGGTTGTCGGGGGGTAGTTGTGGAGGTTAGTGGGAGCCTTGGGCTTGCTGTCGGGCTTTGCGCCATTTTCCACGGTGTTTGAGGATCCAGTCGGTGAGGGCGTGTTCGAAGCCGATATCGTAGCCGACTTTTTCAGACTCCAACCATTTATGCCGCAGGATTTCCTCCCGCTCGGCTTGGAATTCGCGGTACAACGAGGAGTTCCTTACCAAGTCTGTACTGCCCGTGGTGTTGATCCTATCACTGGTCATAGGGCTTCGGTGGGTCGAATGTTCGGTTAAGGGAATGTAACACCGGGTGGGTTCTTGGCAACGTCAATCTGGCAAAAGTGATTACGGCGCAAAAGGTTTTGCATGCTGGCGGGCGGGGTTGCCGGTGTTACGTATAGCGGAGTTTGAGGTCGACTGCGAGGCCGCCGGGGATGATGTAGCGGCGGAGGCCGAGGGGGGCTTCACGGGGGGCGGGTTCGAGAATGACTTGTTCCTTTTCGTGGAGGAGGATTTCGGCTTCGCTGCGCTGGGGGAGTTGGATGGTGAGGTTGCGTTTGTTCTGGGGGCCTTCGGCGAGGAAGCGGATGGGGCCTTGTCGGGTTTGGGCGGTGAGGTCGAGTTTTTTGAGGGAGGCGAGTTGCGGGCGGATTTCGATGCGGCGGAAGCCGGGTTCGAGGGGCCAGATTCCGGCGAGGCCCTGGATGGCGATGTAGATGGGGGCGAGGGCGCAGTGGCTCCATTGTTGGGAGGAGTCGGGCTGGGCGGTCCAGTCTTCCTGGATGGTGTTGTTGAGGTTGACGGAGGCCATGGTGGCCCAACGTTCCTGGAAGTCTTTGATGATGGCTTGGGGCTGGCTGGCTTTGGCGAGGGCCCAGAGTCGCCAGCCGGCGTTGGCGGGGTAGGAGAGGCCCATGGATGGGGGTGTATCGACGAGGGACCGGACGGAGGCGGCGGTGTCGTTATTGGGGCATTGGTCGAAGAGGATGGCGGTGGCGAGGGAGCGGTCGCTGGTGCGGATGTTCTGTTCTTCGGGGAGCCAGGGGAGGTTATCGATGAACTTGCGGTATTGTCGGCTCCAGAACTGGCGGACGACAGCGGCGTGGATACGGGTGCCGAGGTTATCGGCGGTTTCGGCGGCGCGGGTGTCCTGCATGGCGCGGGCGATGGGGGCGAGGGCACCGCGGAGCATGGCGACGGCGTAGAGGTTGAAGGGGCAGACTTTGTGGCGTTGTTTTTGGAAGGCCTGGTGGTCGAGCCAGACGGAGGGGGTGCCGAGGTTTTCGACGGGGAGCAGGCCGTCGTTACCGACGCGGCTGAGGAGGTAATCCGCGAAGCGGATGAGGCGGGAGTAGGGTTCGCGGAGGGAGTCGAGATCACCGGAGTAGAGGAGGTGGAACCAGCAATCGAAGGCGAAGCCGATGCCGTGGTCGAGGATGGGGCCCCAGGGGGTGAGCTCGAGCTGGCGTTCCATGAGGCGGGCGAGGCGGTCATAGGCGGGCCAGCAGTCGAGGAAGTAGCCATCCTGGGTGAGGCCCTGGCTGAAGGTTTTGAGGTAGCGGGCGGGCAGGCGTGATTCGCCGTAGAGGAGGTGGACGGCATGGAGGACGTGGCCGCAGTCTCCGCTGTATTGCTGGCGTTCGCGGGCCATGCCATCGACGATGGTTTCCTGGGCGCAGTTATCCAGCGTGTTGATAGCGGCGTTGAAGAGCTTTTGGAGTGTGGGGTCGTCGGTTTCGAGGAGAGGTTTTTGGGTCCAGGGGAAGCGGCGTCGGCGGATGCCGACCTGGGCGATGCGTACGGGTTGGGGGGTGGGGTGGATATGGAGTTGGAGCCAGCGGAGGGATTCGAAGTCGAAGGTTTCGAAGTGGTTGATGCCTTCTTTGCAGATGAAGCGGGACCAGCTATCGAAGTGGGAATTGGCGAGGCCATGAGAGCTGGGGTTATGGGCTTCATGGACGAGGAGTTCGATCGTGGTGCCGGCGGGGGCTTCGACACTGAAGAAGGGCCAGCCGACCATTTGTTCGTTGAACTCGAACGTGAGGACAGAGCCGTGGTTGGGCGAGGCGGGGATTTCGTAGATCTTGTCTGCGGTTTCTTTGGCGCAGTTTTCCTGGACGACCGTGAAGGCATCGGGGATGCGCATATCGAAATAATCGCGCGGTGGTGTTGACCAGAGGAGTTTATGGGATTCCGTGAGGCGTTCCGGGGCGATAGGGGTTTCGAGCAGGAGTGGGATGGAGCGGGGGCGGAGCTGGGAGGATGCCGGGGCGGTGCTGATGTCGAGCAGCGTATCGGGGTAGGAGGACGTGATGGGTGGGAGGTTGGGGGAAGCGTTGAGGGTCATGGCATTGAGCCAGCCTTTATCGAGGGTCGTGTTGGGCTGGGTCCAGTCATGGGGGTGCAGGCGGGCATCGAACTCCTCCTGCAGGGCGCGGAGATACCAGCGTTTATACTGACCGGGTTTCCAGGCTCGGCTCAGCAGGCATTTCCAGGAGTCATCGGATGCCACCACCTCGCTGGTGCCGTCCGTGTATTCAATGAGCAGGCGGAACAGGAAGCCGGGCTTTCCCAGCGGGTGGGTGCCGTCGCCATGTCCGTAGTAGAGGACGGTGGCGGCGAAGACATTTTCGCCGGGCTGGAGGAATTGCGTGAGGTCCATGGGGTCGGCTTCTGGCCAGCGCGGGTCGGCGGGGGCGGGTCCCCATTGGATGCGGCGGGCATTCACATCGAGGCGGTATCGGCTATCGGCCATGATCCATCCGGTGGCTTGGCGGATGGGTGAACTGAGCCGCAGAGTTTTACGGAAGAGGATGAAGGTATTGGGGAGAGTGCGTGCGGAGGGGTACCAGATCCAGCGTGCGGGGGAGAGGTTGGGGAGTTCGCGGATATTGAGAGCGCCGCTGGCGAGGAGAGTTTGGGCCCGGGTTGAGCCGGGTTCCGTGGCGATGCTGTTGGCGGCCGTTGCGCGTCCGAGAAGGAGGCCTGAGGTGCCGGTCAGGGCGGCGTGCTTGATGAAGTCCCGTCGATTCATGGATGGATCCCTTTGGTGCAAGGAGAGGGATAGCGTTTGCGGGGAGGAAATCGAAGCAGGAAATTGCGTGCCAGTGGCGGGCAAGGTGAGAGGGCGGACCTTTGGTCCGGGAGTTGTAGCAGATGGGATATCGGATATGGGATATGGGATATGGGATATGGGATATGGGATATGGGATATGGGAGATGGTAGATGGTAGATGGGAGATGGTAGATGGTAGATGGTAGATGGTAGATGGGATATCGGAGATGGTAGATGGGAGGGGATGGATGCGGGTGTTTGTGGGGCAACAATGGGGAGTGGGTTGGGGTTTCTGAGACTCCGAGGCTCCGTCGGTGGATCCGCATGGCTGCACATCTGGGCTCCCCCGTTGGCTTTATGAGCTTCCGTGGGCAGGCTGGCCTTTGACCTTGGACTCCTGGCTTCTCACCTCTGACCAGAGTGGGTGTAGAGGGATGGGGGTGGATTATAATGGTCAGGTGAGGTAGACCGGTGGAGAGTATGGGCATGAATCCCGAGAAGAAGGCGTGGGGAGAGTTGAGTGTTTTGGATCCTGTGGGGCTGGCTTTCGAGCGGATGAAGCAGGTTTTGTTTTCGCCGTTTGATTTGAGTCGATGGCTGGCGATTGGGTTTTGCGCGTGGCTGGCGATGTTGGGGCAGAGCGGCGGGGGGTCGGGAGGGGGGAGTTACACCGGTGGCGGGAGTGGTGGTGGGGGTCGGGATTTTGACGTTGAACGCGAGCTGGAACGGGGGTGGGACTGGGTGGTTGAGAACGCGTACTGGCTGGTGCCGGTGGTGGTGGGTGTCATGGTGGTGGGGCTGATATTCTGGGTTTTGCTGACGTGGTTGAGCAGTCGGGGGCAGTTCATGTTTTTACACTGCGTGGTGACGAACCGGGCGGAGGTGAGGGAGCCCTGGGTGCGGTATGGTGAGTCGGGGCGGAGTTTATTCTGGTTTCGGTTGGCGTTGGGGTTGGCGTCCTTTTTTATCGTGGTGCCTTTGGTGGTGGGGGCTGGGGTTCTGGTGTTGTGGATGTTTCAGGGCGGGGTAGGGGCTGGGATGGTTCTGGGTGTGGCGGCGTTGGTATTGGGGGCGGTTGTGTTGGGGGTTGGTTTTGCTGTGGTGAAGAAGTTGACGTTGGATTTTGTGGTGCCGTTGATGGTGTTGCGGGGTGTCGGGGTGCGTCGGGCTTGGGGGGAGTTGCTTGGGGTGCTGCGGGAGAGGAAGGGGGCCTTTGTTTTGTATCTGCTATTTCAGGTGGTATTGGCGATTGGGGTGGGGGCGTTGGTTTTTGCGGCGGTATTGCTGACGTGTTGTGTGGCGGGGTGTTTGCTGGCGATACCGTTTGTGGGGACCGTGTTGATGTTGCCGGTGCTGGTTTTTGACCGGGCGTATTCCCTGATTTTCCTGGCGCAGTTGGGGGCGGACTATCGGTTGATGGGGGGAGACGAAAAAATCGTGTAACGCTCGCTTGCCCGGGCGTGTCTCAGGGCGTTGTATGGCTGGAACCGGTCATTCGGCGCATGGACGAGCTGCAACAGGATTGGGGTGGT
This sequence comes from Verrucomicrobiota bacterium, assembly GCA_046047235.1. Lineage (GTDB taxonomy): Bacteria > Verrucomicrobiota > Verrucomicrobiia > Limisphaerales > JAHDYP01 > JBMTVN01. The sequence goes on from JBJOII010000031.1 coordinate 4,621, forward strand.
CTGCTGGAGCGGGTGAGGAGTCACGACCCTGCTGCGGCGGAGGCTCTGGTGGAGGCTTTGTATCCTGTGGTGCGGCCGGTGGTGTGCCGTCGATGTCCGCCGGAGATGGAGCCGCGCGATCTGGTGCAGGACGTTTTGGTCCGGATCTTGGAGGGTTTGGCGGGATTTCGGGGGGCTGGGGGGGCGTTTCCGGCTTGGTCGCGTCGGGTTGCTTTCCGGGTGTGTTTGAATGCGTGGCGTTGGAGGCGGAGTCGGCCGGAGCTGTTATGGTCGGATTTGAGCGAGGAACAGGCAGCGGTTTTGGGGGGGCTGGGGACGGATGGGGAGGAGAATGGAGATGCGGCCTCGGCCAAGGAACTGGTGGGTTTGTTGTTGGAGCGGTTGCCGGCGGAGGACCGGTGGATCATCGAGTTGGTGGATTTGGAGGAGCGGGATTTGGGGGAGATTCAATCGTTGACGGGGTGGAGTGCATTGAACATTCGGGTACGGCGATTCCGGGCGAGGCGGAAGCTGAAGAAGGCTCTGGAGCAGTTCTGGAAGGAGGGGGGATATGAAGAAGCGTGAGCAGGTGGATGATCTGCTGCGGCTTGCGCGGCGTGCCGGTGGCTGGCGAGCGGAGGAGGAGGAGGAGGCTGTTGTGCCGCCGGGGTTTGCGGGCGGGGTGGTGGCGAGGTGGAAGTTGAGGTCGGCAGGTGACATGGGTGAGAGCTGGCTGATGGTGAGTCGTCGGGGGTTGGCGGTGGCGTTGGGTGTGATGCTGGTGAGCATGCTGTGGCATGTGCGGGAGTTGCGTGCGCCCGTGAATATGGAATCGAGTGCTTCTGAAACGGTGATGCTTTCCCTTTATCCGCAATGAAACTGAGAACGAGAAATATACTGGTGGTGACCGCAATCTTTCTGGCGGGCATGATTACGGGCGGGTTGCCGTCGGCAGTCTTCGGGGAGCGGATTGTGGAGCATCGCTTGCGGGTGGAGAACCTGCGTTCGAGTTTGCTGCAGATTTTGGAGCGGGAGTTGGATTTGACCGGGGAGCAGTTGGAGAGGATTGATCCGATTGTGACCGCGGCGTGCGAGGAGTATCGGGAGATGACTCAGGAGACTGTGGGGCGGGTGGGGAAGCTGGTGCAGGACACGAACGAGCAGATTGCGCGGGTCTTGACGCCGGAGCAGGCGTCGCGGTTGGCCGAGCTGGAGGCAGAGCGCCAGGACCAGGTTCGGCGGAGGATGGATCAGGATTATTTGAAGAAGGATTTCCTGGCTGAGTGACGGTTTGGTCCGGGTGTTCCGGGCTTGACCGGGATTCGGTTGGGGTGAAGGCAACAAAGAACAACAAGCGAAGGAAGATCAGTAGCGTATTATGAAACGTTTAGCCCTTGTTTTGGCATTGGGAGTGATGGCGGTGGTTGCGAGCGGAGTGGATGTCTGTGCGCAGTCGTTCGGTGATGTGGCCGGGAAGTGGACTTTGACCAAGTCGGCGGCCTGGGGTGAGGTGACGCAGAAGCTGGATTTGAAGGATGATCGCTTTTCCTATCGGGAGGTGGACAAGAACGGGACGACCTTGTTGGTGGCGCGCGGGGATGTGAAGGTTGAGAAGATTGGTCCGTTCAAGGCGCTGCGTTTGACGAACATTGAGGGTGGATACAGCGAAGGTGAGTTGAGCCCGACGAATGATGATCGGGTGATTTTGTTCACCAAGGGTTGGAACACGCTGACGCTGGCGTTGAACTTCGATGCGTATCGTGACGGTGAGGATGCGAAGGCGGACGTTTACAAGAAGAGCAAGGAATAGGTTGGTTGACCGGGGTCGGGGAGTTGCTGCTCCCCGGCCCGGGTATTGTTTCAGGAAAGTGCTGATGAAACCGAGGAAGCCGAATCGCAGGCGGCGTTTGATGCTCTGGTCTCTGGGGATGGGGATGGTGGCGGCGTTTATCCAGTCGAGGATTGCGGCGGCGCGGATGGAGCGGGGGCAGAGTGGTTTTGCTGATGGGGAACGTTTAGGGGGGAAGGTGCCCGCGTGGTTGCAGGACTGGGCCTGGAAGGATGTGGCTGAGGGGAGTCAGGTGTTTGGGAATCTGGATCCGGCGGATGGGCGTTTGCTGGAGTCCTAGAGGAGCTTTGCGCAGGGAGAGCGGCTGGCGGTGTCATGTTTTTTGAGTCAACAGGGACGCAAAGGCTGTCCTAACCGCCATTTGATGGTCGCCATTTTAAGAGGAGGAGGGATAACGCTCCAAGGAGGGGAATGGAGTGTGAGATGGAAGCAAAAGCGAGAGAAGCGGGTGAGGGGTGTTTTTTTGGGGGCTAGTGTAGTCTGGCGAGCAGCTGGTTTGCTTCCTATGTCGCCATACCGGACTGGTCATCCAGACAGGTATTGGTAACCTCTTTGCTGGATGAGTTGGGTTACCGTCATTTGGTCGATGGTCGCAGCTGCGTGTTTGACGCTGGCGGCGATGCATCTGCTGGTTTGGTGCACGAACCGCACGGCGTGGGGTAGCTTGGCCTTTACCCTGGCCGCGTTCGGGGTGGCGGGCACGGCAGCGGGGGAGTTGTTGATGATGCGGTCATCCACGCCGTGGGAGATGGGTCTGGTCATCCGCTTGGCGTATGTGCCGGTTGCCGTGCTGGTGATGGCCCTCGTCGGTTTCGTGCAGTTGAGCTTTGGCAATGGGCGATGCTGGCTCGCTTGGGCCACCGCGGGGCTGCAAGGTCTGGCACTGATCCTGAACTTCACCTCGGGAGCGAATATCATCTACCATGACATCACGTCGCTGGGTCAGGTTGAGCTTCTCGGTGAACCGGTGTCGGTGGTGGCCCGGGCGGTCGGCAATCCCTGGGTGCGCGTGGATGAACTCGGGAATCTGTTTCTACTGGTCTTTGTCGCCGACGCCAGTGTCAGGTTGTGGCGCAGTGGCGAACGCGAGAAGCGCCGCCGCGCCCTGCGGGTTGGCGGGGCCATTCTGGGTTTCATCCTATTGGCTGCCGGCTACAGCGCTTTGGTGGATAACAAGGTGATTCAGTCGCCTTATTTCATCAGCCTGCCGTTTCTCGGCCTGGTGGTGGTAATGGGACTAGAATTGAGCCGTGACGTGCTGCGTTCCGGCCAACTGGTGCGCGAGCTTAAGAACAGCGAGACCCACCTCCTCGCCAGTCGCGAGGAGTTGGACCACCAACTGCAATTTGAGCGGTTGGTGACGGAGATTTCTGCATTCCTGATCAACATCCCGCCGGCCGAGGTGGAGAAGCGCATCGTCGCCGCCATGGGCCGGGTGGCCAGCATGCTTGGATTTGACATTGCGGTTTACTCGCTGCTGTTCGGTCATGGAACCGGCCTGGTCGCCTACGTTTGGAACAAGCCCGGCGTGGTCGGAATGCCCGCCCATCTCACGGAGAAGGACTTTCCGTGGAAGGCCCGTGAACTGTCGGAAGGGCGCGACACGCACATCCGCACGCTGGATGACTTTCCGCCTGAGGCCGCGGTCGACCGGGCGACGTATGAGCGTTACGGCATCAAGTCATCCTCCGATGTCCCCATCGTCGTCGGCGGACGGGGAGTGGGGGTGTTCAGTCTTGGCTCGTTTGAAAAGGACCAGGCCGTGCCACCCCAAATCATCCAGCGGCAGCGGATCGTGGGCGACTTGTTTGCCAACTCCGTGCTGCGCGCCCAGGCGGATGCCGCCCTGCGCGAAAGCGAACGCCGGCTGAACCTCGCCGCCGCCGCGGCCAACCTGGGCTTGTGGTTTTGGAACCTGCGGGACAATTCCCTGTGGGCGACCCCCCGCGCGAAAGAGATCTTCAAGTTTACACCAGAAACGGGTGTCACATACGCGATGTGGCTGGAACGGGTGCACCCGGAGGACCGGCCCGTGGTTGAGGCCGAGTTGGCCGGGGCCGCCGGCCGGCGAGGAGCCTACGAGACAGAATATCGCATTCTCCGCGACAACGGCGAGGTGCGTTGGATTGCTGCGCGCGGTGAAGCGGCGCTCGATTCCGAAGGTAAGCCCAGCTCCATGACCGGTGTGGTGATGGACATCACCGAACGTCGTCGCGCAGAGCACGAGATCGGCCGACAACGTAATGAACTGGCTCATCTTTCTCGCGTTGCTACGCTGAGTGAGCTGTCCGGCGCATTGGCACACGAATTGAACCAGCCGCTGGCTATTATTCTCACCAACGCCCAGGCAGCCCTGCGCTTTCTTGCGCAGGATCCGCCGGATTTGTTGGAGGCGCGGGACATCCTCACGGACATTGTCAGCGAAGATGAGCGTGCGGGTGAAGTTATCCGTCGCCTGCGATCCATGCTGAAGCGCGGGGAATTCAGTTTGCGGCCGCTGATGGTGAATGAAGTTATTGAAGAAGTCCTTCAGTTGACCCGCAGTGATCTCATCGGGCAAGGCGTCATGGTCCACCGCGACCTTGCGGGTGACATTGTGCCGGTGTTGGCTGATCGCATCCAAATGCAGCAGGTGTTGCTTAACATCATCCGCAACGCCTGTGATGCCATGGCCGACAGTCCCGCCGACTGCAAGCACCTTGCTGTGGTGACATCCCGCCATGGCGGTGGGGTGCGAATCTCCATATCGGACACGGGCTATGGTCTTCCGCCGGAACCGGAACGGATGTTTGAGTCCTTTTACACCACCAAGAGTCAGGGTCTTGGCTTGGGTTTAGCCATCTGTCGATGGATTGTTGGGGTGCACCAGGGTCGTTTATGGGCTGAAGCATCGTCAGGGGTTCAGTCTTCGGAAACCGGAAAGCCGGTTAGTGGAGCTACATTTCATTTGGAGCTGCCGGCGGCGGAGGATCCGAAGCCATGAGCACGAAAATCGGCACGGTCTTTCTGGTGGATGACGAGCCTGGGATGCTTAGAGCGCTTACACGATTGCTGAAGGTGGAGGGTTTCAGCGTGCGTGGGTACACCTCTGCACAGGAGTTTCTTGATTCATATTGTGCGGAAGAACCGTGCTGTGTGGTCCTGGACGTTGCGATGCCGGGACTCAACGGGCTCGAACTTCAGCAAAAGCTGACCCGTGCTGGTATCCTGATGCCCATTGTGTTTCTGACCGGCCGGGGCGATATCCCGATGACGGTGCAGGCCATCAAGGCCGGGGCCGTGGATTTCCTCACGAAGCCGGTTGCTGACGAGGCGATTCTGCGGGCGGTAAGGGCTGCTCTGAAACGTGCAGTTGAGCAGCATGAAGAGGTGGTTGAACTCCGTTTGCTTCGCTGGCGCCACAATCAGTTGACGCCGCGTGAGTCTGAAGTGATGCAGCATGTTGTTGCTGGCAGGTTGAACAAGCAGATCGCTGCTGATCTGGGTACTTGCGAACAAACCATAAAAGTGCATCGCGCCCGGGTGATGGAGAAAATGGGCGTTGCGTCACTCGCCGATCTCGTGCGTGCCGCTGAGCGGTTGGGTTCGGGTGGGTCCTACGTCCCCGGAACATGACCCATCATGCGGTGCTGGCCCGGTTTGTTTCTGCGCCCACCCCTTGTCAGTTCCTTGGAGGTGTTTAACTAAGGTGTAATATACCGGGTGCCATCCCTGTGGCAGGCTGTTGTGGATGTGTCACACCAGGCCAGTGATTGCCGTATTGGACGACGAGCCGCAGATGGGGAAGGCCCTTGGTCGTCTTCTAAGGACGCATGGTTTCGAGGTGGTGTGTTTTACGAGTGGCGCGGAGTTGTTTGCGGCCTTTTCGGCACGATTGCGGGACTGCCTGGTGCTGGACTTGCACATGCCGCACCTCAACGGCTTTGAAGTGCTGGAATGGCTTGCCGCTCAACAAATTCCTGTGCCAGTTGTCGTGATTACCGGACACGACCAACCTGGTAACTCCGAGCGGGCCCGGGAGCTTGGGGCGGTGGACTATCTGCTGAAGCCGCTGGGCGAATCCCAACTGCTTGCCGCCATCCGCCGCGCTATCGGTATGGAAGCCCCTTCGATCGAGGCCTTGAGGCCCGAGAGATGAATTTACAGTTCCGTAAGAGGATGCAGTTTGCCGAACACACCCATATGAAAACGAACCACAATCACACCATCCTAATCGCTGCGCTCATTGGGGGGATGTCTACGACCGTCTTTGGGGCCGAGCCGCCGAGGATGAAGATGACGACGGACATTCCGGAAGCCATCACTACGCCGGACAGCGTAAAGACGCGGATCGGCACGTTGAGATTCTTCGACGGGTTTCCTGACGACGAGACCACGCAGAAGGTCTATGACAATCTGGACTTCATGCGCGGGGTGGAAGCCTTTCTTCAGTGTATGCCGGGAGCGTCGGCTGAGGCTGTCCGCACCGGTTGGGCCAGCGAGGGAGCGGATAACAACCAGACTTTGCTCATCATGGAAAACCTGATGGATTCGAAGTCGCTTTTCCTGACCCCCAATACTGAGAGTGTCTACCACATGGCATGGTTGGATACGAGCGAAGGTCCACTGGTGATCGAGACTCCGCCGAACGTGCTTGGGATTATTGATGACCACTGGTTCAAGTATGTGGGGGACTTTGGGAACGCGGGCCCCGACAAGGGCAAAGGCGGCAAGTATCTGCTACTGCCGCCTGGTTACGATGAGGCGGTGCCGGAAGGTTACATCGTGCTGCGATCCAGGACCTATGGAAACCTGATGTTCTATCGTGGCTTTCTGGACAACGGCAGTACGGAGACGTCCGTTGAGAACACCCGGAAGTTCTACAAAGCCTATTCGCTGGCCGATGCGAAGAACCCGCCGCCGATGAAGTTCATCAGCGTCTCCGGCAGGGAATTCAACACGATCCATGCAAATGATTTCCACTTCTATGAGGAAGTGAACGCGATCGTGCAGTCCGAGCCGAACGAGGCGTCGGACCCGGAAACGCTCGGTCTGCTCGCCGCCATTGGCATTGAGAAGGGCAAAGAGTTCGCGCCGGATGCCCGCATGAAGAAGATTCTTGTTGAAGCCGTGGCGGTGGCCAATGCGACCGCACGCGCACTGACGTTCCGTCCCCGTCTTGAAGGCGTCTATTACTATCCGGACCGCAAATGGTTCACCAGTTTCGCCGGTGGCAGCTATGAATTCCTCAAACAACCCGGGGTGCGCAATCCGGATGGCCGCGTCCTGTTCCACTATTACGCCACCGGCATCACGCCCGCCATGGCGATGAAGATGGTCGGCGTCGGCTCACAATACGGCGCGGCTACCACCGATTCCAAGGGCAGGCCGCTGGATGGCGGCAAGACCTACAAGATCCATCTACCGCCGAACATCCCGGCAAGGAACTTCTGGTCACTCGTGGTCTATGACAACCAGACGCGCTCGATGCTGCAGACCGACCATCAGTTCCCGAGCATCGGTAGTCAGAAGAGAGGCGTGGTAATCAATGCCGATACCTCGGTGGATCTATGGTTCGGACCCACCGCTCCGAAGGGACACGAATCCAATTGGGTGCAGACGGTTCCAGGCAAGGGTTGGAACGTCCTCCTGCGCCTCTACGGACCGGAGCAGGCGTGGTTTGACAAGACCTGGAAGCCGGGTGATTTCGAACTGGTGAAGTGACCGAATGAAGCAGCCAGGAAACCGAAATGGAATGATGAGAATATCACACAAGCAAAACCTCCTCGCGGCCGCGCTCGTCGGCGTGCTGGTCGTCGGCGTGCCGGGATTCGCAACCTCTAGAGCCTTGGCTCAAGCCCCCAAATACTCCGCCAAGGTTCCGGAATCGGTGACGACGCCGGACAAGGTCCGCACGGAGTTGCTCGGCGATCTCGATTTCTTCGACGGCATGCCGAGCAAAGATACCATCAAGAAGGCCTACGACTTCCTCGACACGACCCGTGGCGCGGAGGCCTTTCTCAACGGCATTCCCGCAGCTTCGGCCTACGCGTTGCTCGAAGGCATCAGGGAGGCCGGGGTCCATGTTGGCGATTTAGGCATTTTCGAGGAGTTGATGGATGCGCGCTCGCTCTTCTTGACCCCCAATTCGACCACCATCTACAACATGTTCGAGATCAACGTCAAAGATGGACCTGTTGTTGTGGAGGTCCCAACGGGTGTGCTTGGGCCCATTGATGACGCCTATTTCCGCTACGTCACCGACTTCGGTTTCACCGGTCCGGACCAAGGCCAGGGCGGCAAATACCTGTTCGTGCACCGCGACTACAAGGGTGATCTGCCTGAGGGGTATTTCGTGGTGAAAACCCCGAGCTATCGCAACCTGTCGTTCTTCCGGGCATTCGTCAAAGATGGCGATCTCAAGGCATCGGTGGCCAATGTGAAGGCTGGCTTCCACACCTACCCGCTTTCGCAGGCGGCGAACCCGCCCAAGCAGCGCTTCGTCAACCTTTCCGGAAAGCGGATGAATACCGTCCATGCCAACGATTTCCACTTCTTTGAGGAACTCAACGCTGTCATCCAGTATGAGCCCGCCGATTCGTTCGACGCAGAATTGGTCGGGCTTTTCGCCTCGATCGGCATCAAGAAGGGCCAGCCCTTCGAGCCCGACGCGCGCATGAAGAAGCTTCTCACCGAAGGGGTAGCCATTGGCAACGCCACGGCCCGCGCGATTACCTTCTCTCCGCGCAGTCCGCGTTACTACATCTGGCCCGATCGCAAGTGGAACACCCCGTTCACTGGAGGCGGCAACTACGCCTTCTACGACAACGGTGAGCGCATGCTCGACGACCGCATTTTCATGCACTACTACGCGACGGGTATCACCCCGGCCATGACCGCACCCAAGGTAGGGCAGGGTTCGGTCTACGGCATGACCTCGCAGGACGTGAACGGGGACTTCCTTGATGGCGGCAAGACCTACTCGGTCACGCTTCCGGCTCCAGTTCCGGCCAGGGATTTCTGGTCGTTCATGGTCTATGACGGCCAGCACCGCTCCATGCTTGAGACCGACCAGAAACTTGCCGGCCTCGACAGTCTGAATCCCTCCGTGAAGCCCAATGCCGACGGCTCCTACACGATGTGGTTTGGGCCGAAGTCGCCCGCTGGCCACGAGGGCAACTGGATCCAGACCATGCCCGGCAAGAGCTACAATGTGCTGATACGTCTCTACGGGCCACTCGAGCCTTTCTTTGACAAGACTTGGAAGCCGGGTGATTTCGAACCGGTGAAGTAAGCAAACCATGCTCGTGTCCTCCGGCGCAGGGCGGCGGAGGCAGGCAGCCGATCAACCAACAGAAACTTGATTGTGAAATCGACACACCATCTGCCTGCGCTGCAGGTCGCAGTTGCAGCACTATTCGTGACCTTCTGTTCCGCCTTGGCGGCGGAACCCAAGTATAAGGCCGACGTGCCTTCGAGTCTGATTACACCCGACCGGGTGCAGACTGAATTCCTTGGCGAGCTGGAGTTCAGTGATGGCATGCCCAGCGAGGCGACGGTCAAGAAGACCTATGACTTCATTGATCTGGCGCGCGCCACGGAAGCGTTTCTCAATGGCATCCCGCCGACATCCATCTACGCCATGCTGGAAGGCATGAAGGCTACCGGTGCGAATCCGGGCGAACTGGTTCTTTGGAAGGATTTTGGTGACGCCCGCACGCTGGCCCTGACCTTCAATACCTCGACGCCCTACGCCTTTGCTGAAATCAATGTCAAAGCCGAGCCCGCCGTCGTGGAAGTCCCGCCCGGACGTCTGGTCGGCGCGGTAAACGATGCCTTCTTCCGCTGGGTCACCGACCTCGGGTTAACCGGTCCAAACCAGGGCAAGGGTGGCAAGTATGTCTTTGTTGGTCCCGACTATAAAGGTGCGCTTCCTGACGCCTATAGCGTTGTGAAGACCCCCACCTACCGCAACTGGATGTTCCTGCGTGCGTTGGTCACGGACGGGGACGTCGAAACGGCCACTCTGGGCCTCAGGACCGAGTTCCGCATCTATCCGCTTTCGAAGCTGAAGAACCCTCCCAAAGGACGCTGGGTGGATGCTTCGGGTGCGAAGATCAACACCATCCATGCCAACGACTACAGCTTCTGGCATGAGTTGGACGCGGTGGTTCAGTACGAACCGGCCGATGCCTTCAATCCCGAGCTGGTCGGCCAGTTTGCCGCGATCGGGATCAAGAAGGGCAAGCCTTTCGCGCCTGACGCCCGCATGAAGAAGATCCTTGAACAGGGCGTGGCCATCGGCAACGCCACGGCACGGTCGATCACCTTCCGTCCCCGTCTGGACAGCGCCTATTTCTACCCGGGCAAGCGCCGGTGGTATTCCTGCTTCACGGGGGGCAGCCATGAATTCATGAACAACGGCGAGCTGGTGCTGGATGACCGCATCATGTTCCACTACTACGCCACCGCCATCACGCCGGCCATGGCGAAGCCGGCAGTTGGCACTGGATCGGCCTATGAAATCGCTGCCCACGATTCGGAAGGGCGCTACCTCGACGGCGGCAAGACTTACAAGTGCACCTTGCCCGGTCCGGTTCCCGCCAAGGATTTCTGGTCCTTCGTGGTCTATGACAACCAGACGCGGTCGGTGCTTGAGACCGATCAAAAGACTGGTGGTCTCGACAGCAACAACCCGTCCGTGAAAGCCAACGCTGACGGTTCGTACACCATGTGGTTCGGGCCAAAGGCACCGGAGGGTCATGAAGGCAATTGGATCCAGACCATGCCAGGGAAGGGCTACAACATGCTCCTGCGCCTGTACGGTCCTCTGCAACCCTGGTTTGACAAGACCTGGATGCCCGGCGACCTCGAGTTGGTGAACTGATAGGACGCGGGAGGCCAGCAGACATGAATCCAACCACCTATGGCGTGATCTTCGCCGGCTGGCTTTTATTCGGCATGCTCGGTTGTCTCGAGGCCGGGCGTCACATCGGCAACCGACGGATGGCTAAGGATCCCGAGGGAGGGCGGCTGGGCGTAGCAGCGGTTGAGGGGGCCGTCTTTGGGCTCTTGGGACTTTTGATCGCCTTTACCTTCTCTGGTGCGGCTTCGCGCTTTGATGCCCGCCGCGAACTGGTGGTTACGGAAGCCAACAACATCGGCACTGCCTGGCTCCGACTTGATTTGTTGCCGCCAAACCCGGCTGCCACACTCAGGGACCTGTTCCGGCAATACCTTGACTCCCGACTGGGCGCCTATCAGAAGCTGCCGGATATCCCGGCGGCAGAGAAGGAACTGGCTCATGCGATCCAGCTGCAGGGGGAGATCTGGACCGTGGCCGTGGCGGCGTGTCGCGATTCGGGATCCTCACCCGCGAACATGCTGCTGCTTCCTGCGCTCAACGAGATGTTCGACATTACCACCACGAGGACCGAGGCCACAAAGCTGCATCCTCCCACGATCATCTTTGTGATGCTGGGTGGTCTGGCTCTCGCATCGGCGTTGCTTGCCGGGTTCGGCATGGCCGGAGGGAAGTCTCGCAGTTGGATTCACATGATCGGCTTGGCGGGCGTTATGGCGCTTAGCGTGTACGTGATCGTTGATCTCGAGTATCCACGCCTTGGTTTGATCCGTGTGGATGGCGCCGACCCCGTATTGATAGAATTGCGCGCTAGTATGAACCCCTAAACCCGACGTCCGCAATGGACGAACCACAAATCATTCTGACGGTTCGTGGGCAACAACGCCCGGATCTCATCCCACCGTCCATCGCGCCCATTCCTTTATGACCAGAATCGACTCCCTCATCCTGGCCGCTGCCACTTTGGCGACCGCCGCGTCCCTCTGCGCCGATGTCCTGGAACTCAAGAACGGCACACTACTCAACGGCAAGTATGTGGGCGGCACCACTGGTACTGTCCGCTTTGAAGCGCTCGGCAGTATGCAGGTGATTGCCACGAGCGATATCATCGCGCTGACGTTCACCAGTGCGGCCGGTGTCGCGCCCGCACCCACGGCAGCCACACCACCGCCGCTACAGACGCCTCCAGCCGCGGTTGCACTTGCCGCTGCGACTCCGGCGGAGGGCCCTGAAAAGGTGACGCTACCGGCCGGCACCCTGTTGCTCGTGCGGATGAAGGACAGTATCTCGTCGAAGAATCCTGCAGGCACACCATTCACCACGAAGATCGAATACGATCTCGTCGTTAACGGGACGAAAGTGGTTCCGGCTGGCACGGTGATCTACGGCAAGGTACTCAGCTCGACGCAAGCGCGCCGGATTCGCGGCCAATCCACGCTGGACCTGCGGTTGACGCAAATCGCTCTGGGCGGCACCCCCGTAACCATCTCTACCAGCGGATTCAAACAGGCTGGTGAAAAGTCGATCAAGGACGCGGCGAGCGGCGCCGCCGCCGGGGCGGCCATCGGCGCCATCGTGGATGGTGGCGAGGGTGCCGGTAAAGGCGCGGCTATCGGCGCCTCCGTGGGTGCGCTGAAGAAAGGCGAGTCCGTCACCATCCCCCCGGGCATGCTTATTGAATTCAACCTGACCCGGCCCTGTACTCTTGCTGTCGGTGGCAAGTAGAACCTTTGAGCTCTTCGAAGCACGACAAGCCTATGCAACACTTCGCGGGTATCCGGAAATCCAACATCCATCGCATCGCCTTGGGATTCGCGGTCATCGCCACAACGGCGTTCGCCTCCCTGGCGCAGGAGTCCGAACCTCTGCCCCCGCCTCCCGTTCAACCCGATGAAGGCAACCTCCGGGTCTTCCTCGAACTGGTGCGTTCGGACATTCAGACCGAGAAGGCGACGATTATCGCCCAGAACATCCAATTCACCGACGACGAGGCGTTCGAGTTCTGGCCGCTGCACCGGGAATACGCGCTGGAGTTGAACAAGCTGCTCGACCAGCGCTTGAACCTGATCCGCAAGCACGTCACCAGTTTCGACAGCCTGAGCGACAGGCAGGCGGAACAGCTGGCGAAAGACGTGTTTGATCTCGAGTCGAAGCGGCTGAAGCTCAAACGCACTTGGTTCAAGAAGTTCGCCAAGGTCATCCCCGCCAAAAAGGCCGCGCAGTTCTTCCAGTTGGAAAGCCAGCTCAATGCCGCCCTCGACCTCCGGGTGGCTGCCGCCCTGCCGCTCATCAAGTAAGCGGCAAAACCGGCAAGCAGCCAAAACGCGACTGACAAACTATGAACAACAGCATGCTGCGCCTCGCTTTGTGCCGAGTTGCTCCGAAGTTCAATGTGGCAAGATGTGGGTATCCAATTGCGCCGATTGGGCGATTCCAGTCATTGTTGATGGGCCAACGTGTTGAAAGATGGAATTCCGCCCCCCCGTACAAACCTAACGATGTTATGAATTCAAGACCTTCATCAGTCCGACTGCGGCCCAGCCCGCGCGCAGCCTGGGTGTCCGCCTTGTTGCTGCTCATGCTCCTGGCACCGGCGCACGCCCATGCCTCCATGTTCAAAGGCGAGGCGCTGGACAAGATGGCCGATGTGCTCACTTGGCTGGTGTTGATTGTGGCACCCATTGTGGGTATCGCAGTCTTCTGGATCGTTCATATTCTTCCGGAAAAGATTGCCGAAAAGCGACAGCATCCCCAGGCCAAGGCCATCCAGTGCCTGTGTCTGCTCTCGCTGTTCTTTGGCGGACTGCTTTGGCCCCTCGCGTGGCTGTGGGCCTTCAGCAAGCCAGTGCTGCACAAACTGGCTTACGGAACCGACAAGGTGGAACACGGCCATGAGGACGCAGAGCCGGCGAAGCCCGAAGCGAGGGAAGCGGATGAGGTCATGAAACTCCGAAAGCGCGTCGCCGAACTCGAATCGAAACTGTCCGGCAAAAGTGCCGCAGATCAAGGAAAGGCCTGATTTATGGAAATCCTATTGCTCGGCATCTACTCGTTTGTTGTCTGGTTGATCTTTTTCAAGTTCAAGTGGCTCCCCTGGAATATCGTCAGCCAGGTCGTCACGATCACCTTGCCGATCATCGGGCTGACGGTGCTGATTCTCCTGCTCAACATCGTGGCGCCGTCCTCACATGACGTCCGGGTGGTGAACTACGTTATTCCGATCAATGCGCCGGTACGCGGGCTCGTCACGGAAGTCCCCGTCGAACCTAATCGGCCCATCAAGAAAGGTGACGTGCTATTTAAGATCGATCCGACTCCTTACGAGATTGCGGTCAGCAACTACGAGGCGCAAATCTCCCGGCTGAAAGTGCAGCTCATCACGGCCGAGGCCAGCGCGCGCAATCTGGAGGAGTCATTGAAGGGCGTGACTGGACAGAAGGCCGCCCTCGAATCCAGGTTGAACCTGTCGAAGTTGCGACTGCAACAATTCAAGGAACTCGCCGAAACCGGCGCGGGCAACAAGTTTGATTACGAGCAGGCCGAGGCGGAGGTGAAAAATCTGGAAGGTCAACTGGCATCCGCCGCAGCCGCTGAAACCCAAGCCCGCGAGAAGCTCAGGGCCAAGACGCCCGAGGGCGAGCAGGATGAAGTGGCCAACGTGAAGGCCCAGATTTCCAGCGCCGAGGCGCAACTTGCCAACGCCAGATGGGAACTCAGCCAGACCACCTACTACGCACCGGCCAACGGCACCGTTGTGGCGCTGACCCTGCGTCCCGGGGCGATGGCCGTGCCCATGCCCATGGCTCCCGCCATGAATTTTGTGGAGGATGAGCAGTGGATTCTGGCGATCTACCACCAGAATGAAGTCCGCAAGGTCAAGCCGGGGCAGGAGGCGGAGATCGCCTTCAGCATGTATCCCGGGCGGATCGTGAAGGCCAAGGTGGACTCGATTATGTGGGCCACGGCCCAGGGGCAATTGCCCATTGGCTCGATGAATTCCGCCGGCGGAGTTGTTCCCATTCCCCAGCACAGCCTCGCCGTGCGCTTGCTCCCCGACGCCAGGGACGCCGACATCTTTCTGGCGGCAGGCGCCCACGGTAGCGGGGCGGTTTACACCGACAGCGGCCACGCGATCCAGATTATCCGCAAGGTGATGGTGCGTATCAGCGCCAAACTGAACTGGCTCATACTAAAATTGCATTGAACTGGGTATGCAAAGATCCCGCATCGTAGCTTTCATTCTGGTCAGCGGCATTTCTCTGGCCGGTTGCACCACCAAGACGCCGCCCACACGCGCCGAAATTCACCAGCAATCCGGCACGCTGACCAATCTCACCCTCACGAACCCGTGGCAGGCTGCCCCGGCTTCAACCAACGCCATTCAGGACGACTGGCTGAGGACTTTTGGGGATGCCCAACTGAACGCGCTCGTGGCGGAGGCCATGACGAATAATCCGGACCTGCGCGTGGCCTCGACGAAAGTGGAGCAGGCCGCGCAATACGTCGAACTTGCCAAGGCAGCGCTGCGGCCCGCAGTAAATCTACTCGGCACCGGCGGCTTGAACGTGGGCGGTGGCGACATCACTTCCGCGTTGCAGGGTATCGCGCTGGGCGCCTCCTGGGAGCCCGATCTGTGGGGGCGGATGCGTTACGGTCGGAATGCCGCACAAGCCACCTACGCGTCCGTGCAGGCGGACTTCGAGTTCGCCCGCCAGTCCCTCGCCGCCAGCACGGCCAAAAGTTGGTTCGCCGCCAGCGAGACGTGGCTGCAACAACAGATTACCGATGAGATGGTGGAAGCCGCGCAGGAACTGCTGACGCTGGCGGTCCAGCGTCAGCAAGTCGGTCCCGGCACTGGGCAGGATGTGGCGCTCGCCCGGGCCAGCTTGGGAAATTATCAAGACAGCGCCCGCCAGGTCCGACTGGCGCATCAGCAAACGGTGCGCGCGCTGGAACTGATGGTTGGACGTTACCCGGCCGCCGAACTTGCCACGCGCCATAACCTCTCCCAGTTGCCCGGAGCCATTCCCGCGGGGCTGCCGATCCAAATGCTTGAACGCCGGCCGGACCTGGTGGCTGCCGACCGACGGGTAGCCGCTGCCTTCAACCGGGTGGGTGAGGCGAAGGCCACGAAGTTGCCGCGAATCATCCTCAACGCCAATATCGCCGCCCTCAGGAGCGACGTGCTCCAGTTGAAACAGGACTATGAAAATCCTTCCGGCGGCGCCGGCGCGAGACTCATTGCCCCGCTTTATCAGGGCGGCGCATTAAACACTCAGGTTGAGATCCGGACTCTCGAACAAAAGCAGGCGGTGGCGCAGTATGCGCAAATGGCATTGCGCGCCCTCGGCGATGTGGAGAACACCCTGGCCGCCAGCGAAACCCTCGCCGGACGCGAACAACTCTTGCATCAGGTTCTGACCGATCTGGAACGCGCGCTGGCCCTGACAAAAACCAGTTATCGGATCGGCAGCGGGGATATGCGCGCCGTGCAACATCAGCAACTCAACGTGCATGTTGCACGCCTGGCGCTGCTGCGTGTTCAGAGCGAACAACTGGCCCAACGCGTCAACCTGCACCTCTCGCTGGGCGGGAGTTTCGAGAAGCCCCCAACGGGCACAACAAACTCGGCGACGGCCCATAGGGTCAACCTGTCGGGCTCGCTCTCGCTGGTTCAATCCACCTCACCATCTGACCACTAGCTTATTGAGCAATAACCCTTCCGATCCGACCAAGATGGATCGGCCCGAGCAAGAGTCCGTTGACCCGGCCGCGCTCAAAGACGATGAGATGGCGACGGCCCGCTAGGCCACCCAATAAAGGCAGGGGAACCACCTGAAAACCAACAGGAGCGTTAACCGAGCAGCACTATGAAAGAGAAACCAAAAGCCTCCGATTCGGACAAACTGAAGACCAAGAAATACGAGAAGGAACTGCGCAAGCTCCAAGGCGAGCTCAGCCAGCTCCAAGAGTGGGTCAAGTACAAGGGTTTGCGCGTTATTATTGTCTTCGAAGGTCGCGATGCCGCCGGCAAGGGCGGCACCATCCGGGCTCTGACTGAGCGGGTCAGTCCCCGCGTCTTCCGGGTCGTGGCGCTGCCTGCGCCGTCTGACCGCGAGAAGTCACAGATGTACATGCAGCGTTACATGCAACACTTCCCTGCGGCAGGGGAAATCGTCATTTTCGATCGCAGTTGGTACAACCGTGCAGGCGTAGAGTACGTGATGGGTTTCTGCACCAAGGAACAGCATGCCAGCTTTTTGGAAATCTGTCCCGAGGTTGAGAGATACATTGTGGGCGGCGGCATCCAGCTCATCAAAATCTGGCTGGAGGCCAGCGACAAGGAGCAGAAGCGGCGCTTCGAAGCGCGCCTGGAGGACCCGCTGCGCCAGTGGAAACTCAGCCCGATGGACCTGCCCTCGCGCACCAAGTGGTTCGAGTACTCGCGGGCGCGGGACATGATGTTCAAGGCCACGGACACCGAATGGGCGCCGTGGTACATCCTGCGTTCGGACGACAAAAAACGCGCCCGGCTCAACTGCATTCACCACATCCTGAGCCTGATTCCGTATAAGAAACTGCCGCGGGAAAAGGTGAAGTTACCCAAGCGCTCGATGAAGGGCGCCTACGACGACCAAGCATCTCTCAATGGAAGGAGGTTCGTGCCGGACGAGTACTGAACCGTGCGGCTTTCTTCGAACAGGTTCCAGTCGGCTTGCGCCCATGCATGAAATGAAACCCGCGGGTTGACCCACAGCTTCATGAAGAACCACGCCATGCCCCAAACCCCGCCGAACCCAAAGTCGCTCGCCCGCTGGGTTCCGGCTTTGGCGTGGCTGCAATCCTACGATCGAACCTGGCTGCGGGGCGACGTCGTCGCCGGCATAACGCTTGCGGCCTACCTGTTGCCGGCTGGCTTGGGCGACGCTTCGCTGGCCAACCTCCCTCCCCAGGCGGGACTTTACGCGTGTTTATTTGGCGGCCTGGTCCTCTGGCTGTTTTGCAGCTCGCGACACACCGCCATCACGGTCACCTCCGCCATTTCCCTTCTCGTGGGCGCGTCGCTGGGTGGCATGGCGGGCGGCGACCCGGCCCGTTTCGGCGCGCTCGCCGCGGGCACGGCGCTGCTCGTCGCATTGATCGCCTTCATCGCCTGGCTGGCCAAGGCGGGATCTATTGTCAACTTCATCTCCGAGAGCGTGATGGTCGGGTTCAAGTGTGGCGTCGCCCTGTTCCTTGCCAGCACCCAGTTGCCCAAGTTGTTCGGCGTGCACTGTGCCCATGGCAATTTCGGGGAGAACAGCGGCACTCGGACTGTAGGCCCCAGGAGCCGTCCGCAAAAAGGGTAGTGAGGCATTACAGGAATGGCGCTTCTTCGGAACCCTATTTAATCGAGCCCGAGTTCACGGCTGGTGCTTCGTTCTTTGGGGCGAGGGTAAGACATCCGTTGCCATTGGGGTGGGCTTGGCTATGGTTTCGGGCACACGGATGAGTAATACAGATATCGAGTTGAGCGGGGCGGGTGCGGTAGGGGGGGCGTTTGCTTTACCGGAGTTATTGGCGCCGGCGGGCGATTGGGATTGTGTGCGGGCGGCGGTGGAGAACGGGGCGGACGCGGTGTACTTCGGGTTGGATCGGTTTAATGCGCGGATGCGGGCGCGGAATTTCACTGTGGGGGATTTGCCGGAGCTGATGGCCTATTTGCATCGGCGGGGGGTGAAGGGGTATGTGACGTTGAACACCCTTGTGTTTCCGGAGGAGGTGGAGGGGGTGGTGGAGTTTGGTCGGGCGATTATTGGGGCAGGGGTGGATGCGGCGATTGTTCAGGACGTGGGGTTGTGCTGGTTGTTGAGGCGGTTATCGTCGGATTTTCCTTTGCATGCCTCGACGCAGATGACCGTGACGAGTGCGCGAGGGGCGGCGTTTGCGGCGGGGTTGGGGTGTGAGGTGGTGGTCTTGGCGAGGGAGTTGCCGGTGGGGGAGATTGGGAAGGTGGGGAGTGGGGTAGCGGGGATGGTATCGGAGGTTCCGGCGTTGGAGGTTTTTGTCCATGGGGCGTTGTGTGTGGCGTATTCCGGCCAGTGTTTGACGAGCGAGTCATTGGGGGGGAGGTCAGCGAACCGTGGGGTGTGTGCGCAGGCGTGTCGGTTGCCGTATGAGTTGATTTCGGATGGGCAGAAGGTTGATTTGGGGGACAGAAGGTATCTGTTGAGTCCGCAGGATTTGGCGGGGTTGGAGATGGTTCCTGAGCTGGTGAAGGCCGGGGTGAAATCCTTGAAGATCGAGGGTCGACTGAAATCGCCGGAGTATGTGGCGAATATTGTTCGTGTTTATCGGGAGGCGTTGGATCGGTTGGCCGTTGCCGGGGGGGAGATGGAAGGGGGGCGACGCGAGGTGGGGGAGGTCATGCGGGGACGTAGGTATGAGTTGGAGATGGCCTTCTCGCGGGGGCTTTACCCGGGGTGGTTGGGCGGAGTGAACAACCAGGAGCTGGTACATGCGCAATTCGGGAAGAAGCGCGGTGTCTATCTGGGGTTGGTAACGGCGGTGCGGGGTGGCGGGGTGGAGGTCGAGTTGGCGGGTTCGGTCAAGCCGGGGGATGGGGTGGTGTTTGATGCGGGTCGACCGGATTTAAACGAGGAGGGCGGGCGTGTGTTCGAGGTTGAGGAACGGGGTGGAACCGTGGTGCTGAGATTTGGTCGGGGGCGGTTGGACGTGGCGCGGGTGAAGCGGGGTGATCGGGTTTGGAAAACGAGTGATCCGGCGCTGGAGGGAAGACTGCGTGGGACTTACGAGGGGGATCGAATTCGTTTCACTAGGCCGGTGGACGTCGAGGTCTTGGGTCGGGCAGGGGAGCCCCTAGTGGTGCGGCTTTCGGATCGGTGCGGGAACGTGGTGAGGGTGGAATCGGCTCAGGCGCTTGCGGTGGCGGAGAAGCGGCCGTTGACGGAGGAGAAGCTGCGGGAGCAGCTGGGTCGTTTGGGTGGGACGCCATTTCATTTGGAGGGGTTGTCGTGTGAGCTAGGGGGGGAGTTGATGTTGCCGGTGAGTGAGTTGAACGAGATGCGGCGTCGGGCGGTGTTGGAGTTGGTGGAGTTGAGGGAGCGGGCGCGGAGGTGGGAGTTGGTTGAAGGAGTGGAGCTGGGTGGGGAGATGCCGGACGAGGTGAGGGGCCTTGGGGCAGGGGAGGCGGTCTTGAGTGTGTTGGTGAGGAGTCTGGAGCAATTGGATGCGGTTTTGTCGGACGGGGTGGGGATTGTGTATTGCGACTTTGAGGATCCGCGGAAGTATAAGGAAGCGGTGAAGCGGTATCGGGATTCGGGGGTGCAGGGTGAGGTGGATGGCGCGGGGATTTTTCTGGCGCCGCCGAGGATATTCAAGATGGGGGAGGAGGGGGTGCTGAGGCTGGTGGGGTCGGCTGGGGCGGATGGGGTGCTGGCGAGGAACGTGGATCATTTGGAGTTTTTCCGCGGGGTGCGGATGGTGGGGGATTTTTCGTTGAACGTGGCGAATTGTTGGGCTGCGGAGGTGTATTGGGAGAAGTACGAGCTGGAGCGTTTGACGGCGTCGTATGATTTGGATCACGTGCAGTTGGGGGCGTTGTTGGGGTCGGTGCCGGCGGGGCGGATGGAGGTTACCTTACACCAGCACATGCCGATGTTTCACATGGAGCATTGTGTGTTTTGTGCGTTTTTGTCGGAGGGGACCGATCACACCAATTGTGGTCGGCCGTGTGACCGGCATGCATTGCGGCTCAAGGATCGGGTGGGGGTGGAGCACCCGGTGAAGGCAGATGTAGGGTGTCGGAACACGGTTTTCAACGGGGTAGCGCAGACGGGGGCGGAGCATGTGGGGGGGTTGTTGGCGGCTGGGGGGCGGCATTTCCGGCTGGAGTTTGTGGAGGAATCGGCCGTGGAGGTCAGGCGGACTGTGGGACGTTACCGGGCCTTATTCCGGGGAGAGGTGACGGGGGGAGAATTATGGCGGGAGTTGAAGTTGCTGAGTCATTTGGGGGTAACGCGGGGGCCGATGGGGTAGGGGATGTTGTCTGGTGCTTTTTTGCGCTTTGCAGATGCGGGAATCCTCCTAAGCTGTTCGAACATGTCTGCTGAGACAGAATCACCGCTCGATCGCCTATGGCGTGAGCACGGTCAATTGTTCCGTCAATTTGATGATTTGACGCTGGCGCGATGGATGGCGCAGACCCTTGGGCAGTTGAAGGGTCGGGCCTGGCGTTTTTCGCATCCATTGGTGAGTGCTTATCGTTTGGCGGCGCAGGTGGGGTATGACCGTCAGATTTGGTTGAAGCGTTTGGCGACGCCTCCGGCGGCGTATCCGGATTCCGAGTGTTGTCGTGCGCCGGTGTTGCCGTTATTGACGCGGGACGTGATGGAGTCGGGATTAATTTGTCAGCATTGCAGTGGGACGGTGGTTCCGATGGGGGATTTGCCGGTGGAGTTACAGGGCCGGTTGAGGCGATGGGCTGAGGTTTATGCGCCGGTGCATTCGGTGGCGCACTGGGATGATGCGCAGCAGCGGCAGGTGGGGGATTATGATCAGGCGTATGAGCAGGCGGCGAAGCAGGCGGAACGGTTGTTAGGGCAGATGGGGAGGGATTTGGCGCCGGCGTTACTGGAGCATTTTCCTGCGGTGATCTGGGAGGATCAGGATGAGTGTCTTGAGGTTCGGCCTGAGGACATCCCGTTGGGGTGAAATTGAATTGGATCGCCTGTGATTAGGAAGCTCTTCAAGTGGGCCTTCCGGCTGGTGGTGTTGGGGGTCATTGCCGTGGTGTTGTTGGCGGTGGGGCATAACACGGCGTTAAGGTTGTTACTGGAGAGCCGGATCAAGGAGGCGACGGGTTTTGAGGCAACTGTGGGGCGGGTACGGATGGAGTGGATGCGGCCGGTGTTGCGGGTGAGTCACGTGCGGGTATTTCATCCGGATGCGTTGGGGGGGCGGCCGGTGGTGGATATTTCTGAGGCGAGGGTGCGTTATGATTTCACGGATTTGTTTTCGGGGGTCTTTCGGGTACGGGAATTGGATGCGGAGATTGAGGAGGTGCGGTTTGTACGGGCGGAGGCCGGGGTGAGCACGCAGACGTTGCTGGCCGGGCATCGGGCGGGGGCGAGTTCTATGGGCCAGATGTTGGTGGACCCTCTGGAGTATGCGGGTGTGGACCGGTTTACCTTCAGTGCGGGTCGCTTTTATTATGTGGACCGGACCGGTGGGGGGAGGTCGCAGGCGATTCGGTTGGATTGGCGGCAGTTACGGGCTGAGCAATTAAGGAAGCCGGAGGACTGGGTGTTGTTGTGGGAGGTGTTGAACAAGCGGCAGCCGTTGATCCCGAACCCGAACACACGGGCCATCGGGGTGAGTACGAATTCTCCCCCGCAGACCCTACAGCCTGCGGGCAGCACGGCTAGACCTTGAGTTTGGTATAAGGGATCGTTCTCCCCTTTGAAGCCAGAGTTCAGTGGAGGGGGCCCTTTTTTCGTTTCGTCCACCCTATTTGCTATGTGGGCCTTTTGGGGGCCAAAAAGCGCTCCATAAGCCCTTTTTTTGCTCCACAATCTGCACAAACCATTGCCGGGGAGCGGGTTGTCGTGGTCCGACGACGATTAGAGTGGGGTTCAAACCCTTGCCGGGGAGCGGGTTGTCGTGGTCCGACGACGATTAGAGTGGGGTTAAATCTGCACTTTGAAGGTGTCCTTGGTTTTGAGGGATTGGGTGAAGGCGGCGAAGAGTTCGGGGATTTGGACGAGGTCTTTGAGGCTGACGAGTTCGACGGGGGAGTGCATGTAGCGGGTGGGGAGGCTGAGGAGGGCGCTGGGGATACCGCCACGGGTCCAGAAGATGACATCGGTATCGGTGCCACTGGTGGAGGAGACGGCTTCGTGCTGGAGTTGGATGCCTTTTTTGTTGGCGATTTTTTCGAGTCGGGCGACGACCTCGACGTGATTGGGGCCGCCGTGGGTGATGGCTGGGCCGGCTCCGATGCGGATGTCGCCATGGAGGGCTTTGCTGACCGTGGGGACGTCCGTGGCGTGGGTGACGTCTGTGACGAGGGCGACGTCGGGTTTGAGTTCGTAGGCGATTTGACGGGCTCCGAGGCAGCCGGTTTCTTCCATGATATTGGAGACGGCGCAGACTTCGGCTTTGAGGTCTTTGCGGTGGTCTGCGAGGAGGCGGAGAGTTTCGGCGACGGCCCAGGTGCCGACGCGGTTATCGAGGGCGCGTCCGATGGCGAGGTCATTGCGGAGGAGTTCGAACTCGGCATTGAGCGTGATGGGGTCGCCGATTTGGATGAGTTTTTCCGCTTCTTTCCGGGAGGACACACCGATATCGAGGAAGAGGTCCTGGATCTCGGGGAGGTGTCGGTCCTTGGCGGTTTTGGTGAGGTGAGGTGCGACGTTGCCGACGACCCCGTTTACGGCGCCTTTGCGGGAATGGATAATGACGCGTTGGGCTTTAGTGATGGCAGGGTCTACCCCGCCCATCCGGCGGACGTGGATGAATCCGTCGTCGGTAATGTAGTTCACGGAGAGGGCGATTTCATCGGCGTGGGCGGCGAGCATGATGCGGGGGGATCCGCCTTTATTGAGGACGGCGACGCAGTTGCCATAGGCGTCGGAGAAAGTTTCGTCGGCGTATTGTTTGGCGTATTTGAGCCAGACGCGCTGGCCGCGGGTTTCGTGGCCGGTAGGGCTGGGGGTGTTGACCAGTTCGCGGAGGAAATCGAGGGAGGCTTTTCGCATGGGGCAGAGGGTAGGCTGGAAAGTGTTGGGGCGCCAGCGGGAAGCGCTTTTGCATCGCGTGCGCGCGATGCAAGGGAGAGCGGAGAGCGTAGAGCGGAGAGGGAAGAGAGTTGTCGGAGCTAGTCCTGCTCAGAGCGCAGAGGGGGATTTCTGCTTGTTGCCAGCTCCTAACAGCCAACTTCAGCTTTCGATAGCAATCGCGATCCCGCTAGCGATTGCGATGGCATGGGCGAGCCATGCACTGAGAGCTGGGGTTGGGGGGGAATGGACGAGGCTATTTATTGGGGAAAAAGACTGTGGAGCAAAAGGATGTGGAGCGGGTTGGGGTTTTTGGAGCTGCGGGGCTCCACCCATGGCTCCATCGGGTCGCCTTCCGCCTTCCGCCTTCCGGGGGTTGGGAGTGGCTCGACAGCGGGGGTGGGCTTTGGTAGCACCTGCGCGTGCAGCGCGAGGACATATGCGGGATGGAGCGGTGGGTGGTGAAGCTTGGGACGGGCATTCTGACGGATGCGCGCAAGCGGCCGGATTTGGGGCAGATGCGGCAATTGGTGGGGCAGGTGGCGGCGTTGAGGGCAGCGGGGAAGCAGGTGGTGCTGGTGAGTTCAGGTGCGGTGGGTGCGGGGATGGGGGTTTTGGGGTTTGAGCGCAGGCCGGCGGAGCTGGCGGAGTTACAGGCATGTGCGGCGGTGGGGCAGTCGCGGTTGATGGGGGTGTACAGTGATTTGTTTGAGGAGCATGGGCTGAGTGTGGCCCAGGTGTTATTGATTCATGATGATCTGCGTCATCATGATCGGCATTTGAATGCACGGAACACGTTGATGGCCCTGTTGGATCGGGGAGTGGTTCCGATCATCAACGAGAACGACGCGGTTTCGGTGACGGAGCTGAAGTTTGGGGACAATGATCGGTTGGGGGCGTTGGTGGCGTGTTTGTTGCCGGCGGATTTGATGGTGATTTTGACGACGGCGGACGGGTTGGTAGCGGATTTTGGCAAGAGCACGGCGAAGGTATTGCCGGAGGTGACGTCGATTAATGCGGACATTGTGCGGTTGGCGGGGGGGACGACGAGTGTGACGGCGGTGGGGGGGATGGCGACGAAGGTGGATGCGGCGCGGGTGGCGATGAGTTCGGGGATACCGATGGTGATTGCGTCGGGGCGGAAGGCGGACACCTTGGCAAGGATATCGGCGGGGGAGGAGGAGGGGACGCTATTTGTTCCGGCGGCGAGGCGGATGCGTGGGCGCAAGCGGTGGATAGCGTTCTTTCATCATCCGCACGGAAGGTTGGTGGTGGATGACGGGGCGAAGAAGGCGATTCGGGAGAAGGGCAAGAGTTTGTTGCCGCCGGGGTTGCGTCGGTGTGAGGGGGAATTTCTTGCGGGCGATGTGGTGGCGGTTTGTGATTTGGAGGGGATGGAATTTGCGCGGGGGCAGGCGGCGTTTGACGCGGGGGAAATCCGGGAGGGGCAATTGAAGCGGGTGGAGATTATACATCGGGACAATCTGGTGGTGTTGTGATGATGGCGATGAAGAGCAAGAGCAAGCGTGGTCGGGGCAAGGGGAGGTCGGCGAAGTCCAAGCCGATTGAGGAGTTGCTGGAGATCATGGCGCGGTTACGGGCTCCGGATGGTTGTCCTTGGGATCGGGAGCAGGATCATCGGAGTTTACGGTATCATGCGGTGGAGGAGGTATATGAGCTGCTGGATGCGATTGAGGATGGGGATGATGGTTTGATGGTGGAGGAGTTGGGGGATGTATTGATGCAGGTGGTCTTTCACGCGCAGCTGGGGCGGGAGCGGGGTGCGTTTGATTTTGACGCCGTGTGTCGGGTGTTGAACGAGAAGTTGGTGCGGCGGCATCCGCATGTCTTTGGGGAGGCGGAGGTACGGACTGCGGCGGCGGTGTGGGCGCAGTGGGATCGGATCAAGCGGGCGGAGAAGGCGGGGACAAAGCATGCGCGGGAATCGGCTTTGGACGGGGTGCCGGTGCATTTGCCGGCGTTGTTGCGGGTGGAGAAGCTGGTGAAGAAGGCGCGCAAGGCGGGGTTGGTGGAGGTGGAGTTGATGGAAGGGGCGCCGCGGACCCGTGCGGCGATGGGGAAGCGGTTGTATGAGTTGGCGCAGGAGGCGCAGCGGCGGGGGTGGTCGGCGGAGTTTTTGTTGCGGGAGGAGGCGGCGCGGCGGGAGAAGGCGATGCGGCGCGCGGAGGGCAAAGCGGTAAGAGCAAAGCGGTAAGGGCTGAGGGCTGAGGGCTGAGGGCTGAGGGCTGAGGGCTGAGGGCTGAGGGCTGAGGGCTGCCTGTCCTTCGACTTGTCCCGGCGTAGTCCGACCGGACGTAGCCGGAAGCTCAAAGAGCGAAGGAGGAGGAGCTGTTGCGGTCCGCGCGGCGGACAGCAGGGAGACGGGAGACGGGAGAGAGAGGCGTGATCCCGAGACCTTTGGCTTCTGGCTTCTGGCTTCTGGTGGTGGGGTGATTTTGCAGGTGACAGGTTTGGGGGTGGGGTTGATTCTTTCGGGATGACAGATCCTCGTTACACGGCATTGGCGCGGCTATTGATTGATTATTCCACGGGGTTGAAGAAGGGGCAGCGCATCCTGCTGGATTTGGCGGATGTGCCGGATGAGTTTGGGGTGGAGCTATTGCGGGCGGTGCGGCGGGTGGGGGGTGTGCCGGCGTGCGAGGTGAGGCATTCGCGTTTGAGTCGGGAGATTTTGAATGGGTCGACGCCGGAGCATGCGAAGATGGTGCGGGACATTGAGCTGCATCGGATGAAAAAGATGCAGGCGTATGTGGCGGTGCGTGGGGCGCACAACATGAGTGAGACGGCGGATGTTCCGGGGGAACAGCAGTCGATGTATGCGCGCACGTTGCGGCCGGTATTGGATTATCGGGTGAACAAGACCGAGTGGGTGGTGTTGCGCTGGCCGACGCCGTCGATGGCGCAGTCGGCGAACATGAGCACTGAGGCGTTTGAGGATTTCTTTTTCCGGGTTTGCACGATGGATTACCGGAAGATGGCGAAGGCGGCGGTGCCGTTGCACCGTCGGATGAGTCGGGCGGACAAGGTGCATTTGAAGTCACCGGGGACGGATTTGACCTTTAGCATCAAGGGGATTGGGGCGCAGACGTGTGTGGGCAAGCGGAACATACCGGACGGCGAGGTGTTTAGTTGTCCGGTGAAGAACACCGTGAATGGGGTGATTCAGTTTAACACGCCGACGATTTACACGGGGCGGAAGTTTGAGAACATCCGGCTGGAGTTTCGGGATGGGAAGGTGGTGGATGCGACGGGGAGTGACACCAAGAGGTTGAACGAGATTTTGGATACCGATGCGGGGGCGCGGTATGTAGGTGAGTTCTCGTTAGGGTTCAATCCGCATATTTTGTCGCCGATGTGCGACATTTTGTTTGATGAGAAGATTGCGGGGTCGCTGCATTTCACTCCGGGTCAGGCGTATGAGGATTGTGATAATGGGAACCGGTCGGCGGTGCATTGGGACATGGTCTTGATTCAGCGGCCGGAGTGGGGTGGTGGGGAGGTTTGGTTTGACGGGGAGTTGATTCGGAAGGACGGGTTGTTTGTGCCGAAGGATTTGAAGGCGTTGAATCCGGCCAACCTGAAGTAGCTGGATTTGGATTAGGAAAGCGAAAGGCCCGCCTGGTGGAGCACCGGGCGGGCCTATTCGTTGTAAGGTGGGGTTTAGTGATTCTCTTTGAGCAGGGTGATGAACTGCTTCATGGCGGGGGAGAGAACCTTGTTCTTTTTGTAGATGATGGCGAGTTGGCGGAAGAACTCGACATCTTCGAACCGCATTTGGGCGAGGGTTTGTTTCTGGACTTCCTGGACGACCGTGGATTGGGGGACGACGGCCACGCCGGCTTCGATTTCGACGGCGCGTTTGACCGTTTCGATATTATCGAACTCCATGACTGGGTGGAGCGTGATGCCGCGGTCTTTGAGCGTGCGGTCGATGGCTTTGCGGGTGGGGATATCGGGTTCGAAGGCGATGATTTTTTCGTTGGCGATCTGGGCGACCTTGACCGCTTTTTGTTTGGTGAAGGGGTGGTTGGGGCTGCAGATGAGGACCATGGAGTCCTTCTTCATGGGGATGATCTCCAGCTTGCTATCCTTGACGGGGAAGGCGATTAGGCCCATGTCGACTACATTGCCCAGGACATCTTCGTAGACCTGGTTGGCGCGGCGGTATTCCACGTGGACGTGGACGGTGGGGTAGGCCTTGAGGAACTTTTTGATGTAGGGAGGCAGGTCGTGGAGGCCGACGCTATAGATGGTGGCGACGCGGATTGTACCCGAGACGATATCCTTAATTTCCTGGAGGCGGCTATGGAGGGCTTCGTAAGTCTGGATTATTTGTTTACTGAAATCGTAGAGGACCTGGCCTTCGCGGGTGAGGCGGAATTTTTTCTTGCTGCGTTCGATCAAGAGGGACTTGAACTGGCGTTCGAGGGAGCTGATTTGCTGGCTGACTGCGGACTGCGTTACCCCGTTGATATGTGCGGCTTTGGTGAAACTTTCCGTTTCCGCCAAGTCACAAAAAACCTTTAAACTCTCGATCTGCATAAGTGGAGAGAATCCTAATTCACTGCTTTAGTCAACCTAGGATTCGGTCGGTTGGCGGGCGTTGATCGTGATAAGAAAAACTTTGCGCAGGCGATTCTTCAGGCGTCGTGATTTTGGGGTGGGGAGAGCGTTTGGCGGACTTTGCGGAGGAGTTCCTGGCTGGTGAAGGGTTTGCGGAGGTAGGCCTCTTCCTCGGAGGATCCCTGGGGGCGGACGTAGCCGCTGGTGGCGAGGATGGGGACATTGGGGGCGAGGCGGCGGAGGCGTTCTGTGAGTTCGCGGCCGCTCATGCCGGGCATGACGAGGTCAGTGACGACGAGGTCGATGGGGGTATTGGAGGATTGGAAGAGGTCGAGGGCACGTTGGCCGTTATTGGCGGTGAGGACTTTATAGCCGAAGGCGGAGAGGATGGTTTGGCCCATATTGAGGAGCATTTCTTCGTCATCGACGACGAGGATGGTTTCGCTACCGCGGAGGTCATCGACTTTGGTGGACTGGTCGCGGACGATTTTTTGTTGGGCGGGGAGGAAGAGGCGGACGAGGGTGCCTTTTTGGGGTTCGCTGGTGAGGGAGACGACGCCGCCGTGGTTGGTGATGATACCGTAGACCCAGGCGAGGCCGAGGCCTCGGTGTTTGGGGTTATTTTTCGTAGTGAAGAAGGGTTCGAAGACGCGGATTTGGTCTTCGCGGTTGATGCCGCAGCCGTTATCGGCGACTTCGATACAGACGTAGTGCCCGGCGGCGAGGCGGAGGTGGGTGGTGGTGACGGGTTCGTTGAAGCTATGGTTGAGGGTACGGACGGTAATTTCGCCCTGGTTTTGGACGGCTTCGATGGCGTTTTCGATGACGCGGGAGAGGGCTTGTTGGATTTTGGCCTCGTCGAACGTGACGGTGTAGAGGCGTTTTTCGAGTTGGACGTTCCAGGTGATGCCGGCTTGGTTGGCGCCTTGGAAGAGGTCGACCGTATTGCGGAGGACGGCGTTGAGGTTGCCGGGGGCTTGGGCGCGGGCGTCTTTTTCGGGGCGGCTGAAGTCGGCGAGGTCCTGGGCGATTTCTGCGCCTTTTTCGGCGGAGCGTTCGATTTGGAGGAGGGCGTTACGCCATGGGTGGCCGGGTTCGAGTCGGGAGAGGATGAGGGAGGAGTGGCCGAGGATGGTGGTGAGGGCGTTATTGAAGTCGAGCGAGACGGTACGGATGAGTTGGAGGGCGCAGTCGAGTTTTTGTTTTTGGGCGGTATTGGTATCGACGGTTGCGGCTGGGGTGGCGGCGGGTGCGGTTATGGGTGTTGTGGGTGTTGTGGTTACGGCGGCTGGGGGAGCGGTTTCGGGTTGGAGGTGGGGGATATGGGGAAAGAGTTGAAATAGGCGGTATTTATTTCCTTCTTTGTGGAAGGGGCAGACGTAGGTGGAGAAGCAGGCGGTGGTTCCGCCGCGGGTACGGAACGTGAGTTGAGTTTCGGTGAGGGAGGATTTTTCGAGGTGGCTGAGGAATTCTTCGGCGGTCCAGGGGTTTTCGTTGGTCCAGATGGAGGCGGCGAGGGAGGGCTCGCTTTCCATGATATTACCGAGGACTTGGACGGCGGATTGGTTGGCGCGGCGGATCATGCCCGAGTCATCCACGAGGAATGCGGGCCAACCGGCTTGTTCCAGAACAAAGGCGAAATCGAGTTTCATGCTCCTTTCGGGCGGGCTACTGCTGGTTGAGAAGCTAAATGCGGGTCTGCGGGGGGGCAACTATAGAGTTTGGGGTGTGGGAGGTGCACAACTTTGGAAAACGCGCTTTTCAGTTGGGGGAGGGGTCATTACTTTGCCGCGCATGCGAATTTTGTCCGGCATTCAGCCATCGGGTGCGCTGCATCTAGGTAATTATTTCGGCATGATGCGGCCTGCGATTGAGTTACAGGAGCAGGGGGATGCGTATTATTTCATCGCGGACTATCATTCCATGACGTCGTTGTTTGATGCGGGGCAGCGTCGGCGGAACACGATGGATGTGGCGTTGGATTTTCTGGCGTGCGGGTTGGATCCGGAGCGGACGGTGTTTTTTCGGCAATCGGACGTGCCGGAGGTGACGGAGTTGACGTGGTTATTGAGCACCTTGACGCCGATGGGGTTATTGGAGCGGTGTCATAGTTACAAGGACAAGATGGCGAAGGGGATAGCGGCGACGCACGGTTTGTTTTCGTATCCGGTTTTGATGGCGGCGGACATTTTGATTTACGATTCGAACGTGGTGCCGGTGGGGATGGATCAGAAGCAGCATGTGGAGGTGACGCGGGATTTGGCGATCAAGTTCAACGAGTTGTATGGGGAGACATTTGTGGTGCCGGAGTCGAGGATTCGGGAGGCGACGGCGAAGGTTCCGGGGACGGATGGGGAGAAGATGAGCAAGAGTTACGGGAACACGATTGAGATTTTCGGGGAGGAGAAGGCGTTGCGGAAGAAGATCATGGGGATTGTGATGGACAGTCGGAGTCCGCAGGAGCCGAAGCCGGATGCGGCGGAGAATTTGGCGGTGCAATTGATGCGTTTGGTGGCGGCGCCGGAGGTGGCGCAGGACTTTGAGGATCGGTTAAAGGCTGGGGGGTTGGGGTATGGGGATTTGAAGAAGGGGTTGTTTGAGAATTACTGGAATTATTTTGCGGAGGCGCGGGAGCGTCGGTTGGAGTTGCAGGCGAACCTGGATGGGGTGAACGAGATTTTGCGGCGTGGAGCGGAGAAGGCGAGGGGTGTAGCGCGGGTGGTTTTGGATCGGGCGCGGCGGAATTGTGGTTTGGTTTGAGGCTTCTTATTCGCGTGAGACGGGGTGAACCGCGGTCCCTGGGGAAGTTGGGGGGGGCGATGATTTGCTGGACCACGAGCGGGCTAGAAAGCCCTTGGGCGGATGGGAGGGCTTTAGCGCGCCTGCCGCGCGCGGCGGCTAGGAGCTAGGAGATGGGCGCTTCGCGCGAGAGGTGGGAAGCGGAGCGCTGAGGAGGGATTGCTGCACCCTGCCAACGGCTAACGGCCAAATTGGGCTTTCGATTTCGGTGAATGAGTTTCGTCCGGTGGTATGGGCGAGGTTGGAGCCGGAGGCTTACAAAGGTCGACTCAGAGTCTTCTTGTGGAGGAGGGGGGTGGTGAGGCTTAGTGGGGGTGTTTTATGTCCATGATGGAATTTAATCCTGCGGCGCACCCGCATCGTCGGTTTAATCCCCTAACGGGAGACTGGATTTTGGTATCGCCGCATCGGACGCAGCGTCCGTGGCAGGGGGCGAGGGAGGTTGGCGGAAGCGATGAGCGTCCGGCTTATGATCCGGGGTGTTATTTGTGTCCGGGGAATGAGCGTGCGGGCGGGCTCAAGAATCCGGCGTACACGGGGACGCATGTTTTTCGGAACGATTTTTCGGCGTTGTTGCCTGATTTGCCTGCGGACGGTGCAGATTCCGGGGAGGGATTATTTCGGTCGACGGCGGTTGCGGGGGAGTGTCGGGTGGTTTGTTTTTCGCCGCGGCATGATCTGACTTTGGCGCGGATGGGGGTGGGGGAGATTCGTCGGGTGGTGGATGTCTGGGCGGGGCAGGTGGAGGAGTTGGGTGCGCGTTATCGGTGGGTGCAGGTGTTTGAGAACAAGGGGGCGGCAATGGGGTGTTCGAATCCGCATCCGCATGGGCAGGTCTGGGCGGGGGATTTTTTGCCGAGGTTGGTGGAGCAGGAGGACAGG
>JBJOII010000032.1:0-37979 GCA_046047235.1 Verrucomicrobiota bacterium
CCCGCTAAACGCTACCCCGACTACGCCTCCCTCCGCTCCAACCTCCTCCCCTTCTCCTCCCATACCCCCGAACCCGCCCCGCTGAAAACCCGGCTCGTCGCCGGTTGGATCGATTTCCTCATCGCCTTCCTCCCCCCCTACGCCACCCTCATGCTCACGGTCGGCGCAGCCGAATTCCATAACCGCCCCCTCGTCGAAGGCACCCTCCACTCCTACCGCTACTACCTGCTCTTCCTCGCCATCGGTATGCTCTACTTCATCATCACCGAAGGCTTCTGGGGCGCCGGCCTAGGAAAACGCCTCAAGAATCTCTCGGTCATCCAACCCAACGGCCACCCACCCGGCCCACTCCGCGCCCTCGCCCGTATCGCCGTCCCCATCGCCAGTATCGAAATCATCCGCATCCCCCTCACCCTCCTCACCACCTCCCCCACCGATATCCACGCCATCAGCGGCAAAGACATCACTATCTATATCCTCGCCACCAATATCTGCGCCTGGATTCCCGTCCTCCTCTCCCTCACCGCCCGCCCCTCCAACCAACACGCCGCCCTCTGGGACCTCGCCTCAGGAACCCGCGTCGTCAGCAGCCCAGACTCCACCCCGCGCCCCCCCCCCCAACCCCCACACCATCCAGCCAACCCATCGGCCCCTACCTCGCCCTCCAAAACCTCGCACCCCAGAACTGCATCCTCGCCACCGACCCACTCCTCCGCCGCCAAGTCTGGCTCATCCAACGCCACACCTTCGGCCCCACCCCCTCACGCAAAGCCATCGCCCGCCCGGGCCGGCTCCGCTGGCTCCAGGAAGTCCACGCCAATGATGAAACCTGGGACGCCTACGAAGCCCCCCAAGGCATCCCCCTCACCCAATACCTCGAACAAAACCCCCGTCTCCTCTGGACCTCCCTCCGCCACTGGCTCCACGATGTCGCACTCGAACTCTGGGAATCCTCCCGCGACCACACTCTCCCCCAGGAACTCAGCCTCCAACACATCGCCATCACGAACCAAGGCCGCGCCATCCTCCTCGATGAACCCTGGCCAGGAACACCCCACCCCACCCAAACCTTCAATGTCGACTCCCTCGAAGGCCAACAACGCTTCCTCAATCACCTCGCCAAAATAACCGACCCCACCACAATCCCCCTCCACGCACAACCCACCCTGGAAAACCTCCATCACGCCCGCTTCGAAAAACTCAGCTACCTCACCGGCATGCTTCGTAGCCTCATCCAGAAACCCGCAGAAATTACCCGCTCCCTCCGCGCCGGCTCAGTCCTCATGCTCCCAACCTATGTCTTCATCCTCCTGTTCCTCGGCTTCTACCAAAAAAACGGCAACCAAACCCACACGCTGGCCCTCTACTACGCACTCCTCACCGTCATCCTCATCTCCTCCATTACCCAACTCCTCAGTATCCCCTTCCGCTGCACCGCCAGCCAATCGATCTTCCGAATCGCTGTCGTCAACAGCCAAGGCCAACCCGCCTCCATCCCCCAACTCGCCCTCCGCTGGTGCCTCGCCTGGCTCCCCCTCCTCATCCCCCTAACCATCCTCCTCATCATCCACACCAACCCAACCTGGATCATTCTCATCATCCTCGCCTGGCTCCTGCCCACCCTCCATACCGCCCTCCACCCCCACCAGGGCCTCCACGACCAACTCGCCAAAACCTTCATCACCCACCGCTAAAACACCACCAGGAGTCGGGGTCAGGGGTCATTACAAAAGACCTCACGGCCACCCCCCACACCCAATACCAGTTGCGTGTGAAACACCCGCTCATCACGGGTGTCTTCTCGTATAATGATGTACTGTCAGGCACAACCAAAGCATGCGTGACGTACAGAACCAGGACCTGACCCTCGTCACGCAGGTCATCAACGGCCATGAATCCGCCGCAGACCAACTCGTGGAACGACTCAGCCACCTCGTCGCATCCATCGTGCGCCGACGCCAACCCCAACGATCCGATGAAGCAGATATGACCCAAACTGTCTTCCTCAAAATATTCTCGCACCTCGACCAATACAGCGGCCAGGTCCCCCTCGAACACTGGGTCTCCCGTATCGCCGTCAACGCCTGCCTCAATGAACTCCGCTACGAACGCAACCGACCCGAACTCCGCCACGCCGACCTCTCACCTGACCACGAAGAACTACTCGCCAACCTCGCGCAACCCGGTAATGAAATCGATCCCAGCCACCAAACCGCCGCCCGTGAACTCATCGACCAACTGCTCGCCGCTCTCCCTCCCCGCGAACATATGCTGATCTCCATGCTCCACTTCGAAAGTCTCTCCACCGAGGACATCCACCGCACTACCGGATGGAGCCGCCTCGCAATCCGTCTCCTCGCGTTCCGCGCACGTAAACGCCTCAAAAACCAACTCAAAAAGCTACTCTCAACCCGCAAGCCCCAACCATGAAACTCCTCGACCAGCAACTCCATAAACTCCTCAAGGCCGCCGCCCAAGCGCCCCCACCCCCGACTGCACCCAAACACCCAAGCGCACGCTGGCTGCTCCAGCAACGACAGTCCCGGCTCCAACTCACCCGGAACCCCTACCCCCTCCTCCGCCCTGCCCTCGCCGCCGCCTGCACTATCCTCATCCTCACCACCCTCCTCAACCTGCACCAAATCGCAGACTCCAAACGCGACGTCTTCAATTCCGCCAATATCGCCCTCAGCCAGATCCTCACACCATGAACACCCCCCCACGCACTCAACTCCTCGCCAGCCTCACCGCCCTCTTCGCCATCGGCGCCATCATCGGCCTCCTCACCGGCTATAGCCTCGCATCAAAACGGACCGCCCAATTGCCCCCCGCCAAAGACTTCAAGGAACGCTGGCTCGAAACCTATCAAACCGAACTCCACCTCTCCCCAGCTCAAATCGAATCCATCCGCCCCCTGCTCAACCAACCCACCGAGGACCTCGCCGGGCTCTGGTACCGCACGCTCATGACCAGCGGCGCCATCAAGGAAAGTTTCGATCGCAAAATCGCACCCCTCCTCACCCCCGAACAACGCCAGGACCTGCTGGTCATCATCCAAAAAAACCGCTCCAAACGCCTCGCCGCCGCATTCAACCAAATCACCGGCTCACCCCAACCCGAAGGACTCCACTACTACGCCGCCACAGGCGACACCAACAAGATGCTCCAACTCATCCAAAATGGAGCCAACCCCGACGAGCTGGACATCGCCTTCGGCATGACACCCCTCGCCCTAGCCGCCGCCCATAACCAACTCCCCGCCGCCCAACTCCTCCTCGCCCATGGCGCCAACGCCAACGCCACCAACGCCGACCTCAATACCGCCCTCCACAGCGCAGCCTTCTTCGGCCGCCCCCAAATGGTCGAGTTCCTCCTCCAACAAAACGCCAATCCCCAAGCCAAAAACAAAGAAAACAAAACACCCCTCGAGTCAATCGATGCCCCCTGGCAAGTCGTCGAATTCATCGCCGCGATCCTGCACGTGGAGATCGATCCGAACACCACCCCCGCCAACCGAAACGAAGCCAAAGCCATCCTCGAAAAATTCCCCAACCCATGAACCCGCCCAACCACCATGATACAACACGAATCGCCGTCAAATCCGGTGCGGAACTCACACTCCTGAAACCCTCCGAAATCGAGTGTATCGAAGCCAATGATAACTACGTCCACATCTGGCACAAAGGACAGCGCCATCCCAGACGTGGCCCCCTCAAATGCCTTGCCAAACGCCTCGCCCGACATGGCTTCATCCGCATCCACCGATCCATCCTCGTCAACGCCAACTCAGTCGCATCACTCCGACAACTCCCCGACGGCCGCGCTTCCATCACCCTCCAATCCGGAAAATGTCTGACCGTCAGCCGTAACGCCGCCAGACGAACCCGACAAATCCTGCTCAACACGTTCTAACCCTCCCGCCAACCCCCAAGCCAGAGCCTCGGAGCTTCAGTGCTTCGGAACAATCAGCCGCGCGTGTGGGACGTTCTTCATCCCAGCGCAGCCACTGGATTTGCGCACCGCGCCTCTCCCCCTAACTCCTAGCTCCCAGCTACCGTGCCGCCCACGCGGCACAGCCCTCAGCGCTCAGCGCTTACCTCTT
This sequence comes from Verrucomicrobiota bacterium, assembly GCA_046047235.1. Lineage (GTDB taxonomy): Bacteria > Verrucomicrobiota > Verrucomicrobiia > Limisphaerales > JAHDYP01 > JBMTVN01. The sequence goes on from JBJOII010000032.1 coordinate 4,103, forward strand.
GCCGCTTGGCTCTTACCGCTTCCCGCCAAAACTCCACCAGGTAGAGCCGCATCCCCAAAAGCAATTGGATGTTCGAGAAATCACAGCAGATACGGCCGCACCTGATCCGAATGCCCCGCCTAAGCCAGACCCCCAGTAAAAACAAACTCGCAGTGCAACCCGCCCAAAAGCAACCACGCCCACCCGTCCTCACAACATCAAAACTTATAGCAATACCTGTGATCGAAAAGAGAATCCGAAACACCTCTCACGTCGCGGGACAACAAACATTAAGCTGAAAATCTAAACTCCTCACCCATCACGGCAATTAGACTTTTTCCCTACAAGAAACCGCCCCCCCTCAAGCCCCCGGCAACAAAATGCCGCCTCCATCGGTACCAGCCACAAAACACATCCCCAATGTTTGCGCTGATACGCTCCCATGTTACCTAACCCCATGGATGAAACACCCGCCCCTCTATGGCAGAGCGAAATTCCTACGATGGAAAAAATCCTTGCCGGTTAATGCGCTGCCATACAATTTGCGCTGATGGAATTCTCCTTCGAAACCTATGGCGATGTCCTTGCCGCCAGCCCAGCAGGTCGCATCGATGGCTCGACTTGCAGCGGATTCAATGATGTTCTCCATAGGCGTCTCAACGAAACACCGACACGTCATCTTGTGATAGACTTGGCCGCGATTGAATACATCAGCAGCTCCGGCCTCAGGGAATTGTTTCTGGCCGGACGCCGCGTAACGAGGGATGGAGGCACATTCTCGATCTGCTCTCCACAACCATCGGTGCGGGAACTTTTTGAGATTGCGCAGTTTACGGCAGCCTACCCGATGCATGAATCCCGCGAAGCGGCGGTGGCCGCCGCATCGTCCGTAAACTGAATTGGGCAAATCTGTGCACCCAGCAGAACTCAATGCGCCGTTGAGGAACCCTCGGCGTCGACAAAAACATCCACCTGCTGGCCTACATAGATCGGCCATTCCGGCGGATCGAATCTATAGATGACGTTAAGCACACGAGTATCAATCCGTTCAGCCGGGGCGCCGGTGAGTGATGTCTTCGGGACAACAAGCGGTTCGATGTGTGAAAAGCTGAGTGGAAACGATTTCGCGCGGTCGCCCCTCGGGTAGGCAACGGCCTTTGTGTCGGGCCGAAGACGACGGGCGTCATACTCATCGATGACCGCTCGCACCTGCAGTCGCCGGGTTTCGCCAAGGACAATCGGGCTATTCCCAAGAAAGGGCTGGGTATACTCGCCTTCGCGGATGTTCACTTGCAGGATCTCTCCGTCGCGTGGGGCTTTCACCAGTGTGCGGTTCAGGGCGGTTCTGGCCTCCTCGACGCGTGCCTTGCCAAGTTCCAGATCGGCTTGCGCCTTGGCAAGCTGTGCCTCGGCCTTCGCGAGGCCCAGGCGGGCTTGGACGCCTTCCTGGTCGCTGACCACGTTAGCGCTCATAAGGGATCCCGTCCGCCGGTCGGCGTCGCGGCTTTCATCGAGTTGCTTGGAAACCACTTCGACCGCAGCCTCGAGAACGGAGACTTCCTTTATGCGTGAATCGAGCGCCGCCTGTTCAGTGCTCGATTCCACTTGGAAAAGCGAATCCCCTTTTTTCACGGATTCCCCAACGGAAACAAAAACCCTCTCGGCCACGCCGGAAACCATCGAGGCTACATTCACATTGTCTCCCTCTGCCTCGACGATTCCTGATGCGCCGATGGTATGATCGAAGGGGGACTCGGGCGGCTTATTGACCACGGAGATATTGTCCACAATGGATTTTTCCATCTGGACGGATAGAACGAAATAGGCAACCAAGCCCGCGACTGCTGCCAAGAGTGTGAGGAGACGAATCATGTCAATTTCTGATCGGATGCTTCCATGGTTTTGAGCGATTGAGATCGCACCCCGGTGATCCGACCGTCCTCCATGGAAACGATGCGGTCGGCGAAACTAAAAACGCGAGAATCGTGGGTAACCACAACCACGGAGCGTTCCGTGGCGAGGAGGGATTCACGCAGGATCCGCATGGTGGCCTGGCCCGCGGCGGCATCGAGTGAGGAGGTGGGTTCGTCGCAGATGAGCAGGCGCGGACGGTGGACCAAAGCCCGGGCGATAGCGACACGCTGCTGCTGGCCACCGGAAAGCTGGGAGGGAAAATGCTCTGTCCTCTCGCCGAGGCCGAGGGCTTCCAGCATTTCCTCCGCTCGCCGCAATGCGGGTTTGTAGGCCATGCCGGAAATTAGAAGCGGAACAGCGACATTCTCCCGCGCGTGGAAAGTCGGCATAAGATTGAACTGCTGAAAGACAAACCCCACATCGCGGCGACGCACTAAAGCCAACTCCCTTTCGCTAAGAGATCCGAGATCTCGGCCGAAAAGCTCGATGCGGCCTTCATCTGGTCGGAGAATTCCGCAGGCCATGCTCAGGAGCGTTGTTTTTCCACACCCGGACGGGCCCGAAATAATAAGCAGTTCACCGGGATGCGACTCGAGGTCAACGCCGTGCAGCACGGGAACCGAGGATTGGCCCGAACCATAGGATTTTTTAAGTCCGATACAGCGGAAGCAAGGATCGCTCATTTGAAAACCATGGCTGGTTCCGCGGCGCGTAGTTTCCACACTCCAAGCGCGGCGGCGAATAAACAAATAATGCCGATCAACACAGCGACCAGTGCGGGCACCTGCCAAGGCAGGTAAAAGGCAGGCACCTGGTTTGAAAAAACCATAAATCCAAACACGGCTGTGAATCCGAGTCCCATGCCATAACCCACCACACCTGTGAACAATGCTTGGAATATGACCATTATGGAAAGGCTCCCCTGCGTTGCGCCCATCGCCTTAATGGCGGCGAGGTGGCGGAGGTTGTCATTGACAAATAGAAAGAACGCCTGCCCTGTGACCCAGAGTCCGAACACCGCCCCCAGGAGAACCACCACACCGAATGCCACGGGAATACCCGTGTTCTGGACATACCAACGCATCGTGGTCGTCCGGAAGCCCGCCGCCGTGATCGCTTGCAGTCCAGGTATTTCGTTGATCTGAGAAACGACATCCTCCACGGGTTGGCCGCTCTTGGCTTTGACCAGAATGAACGACAGAACCTTTCTCTCCGGCGGAATCCACTGCAAGGCGCGATCATACGTTGTGAACGCGTAGGGGAATCCGATAAAGTTTCGCTTGGTCCGGCAAAATCCAACCACGCGGGCCGTGCAATCGTTGATCTCAAACTGGGTGCCAATGTCGAGCTTGAGGCCGCGCGGGGTGAACCTCTCCACCGCCACTTGGTCAAGGATCACCGCATCGGGCAGGAGAAGGCTGCGGATGTCGCCTTCAGTCATGTGCTCAGGCGCTCCTGCAAATGATCCGGTGTCGAGTCCAACCACTTGCAGGTTTTCGATCGAGCCATCCGGAAGAGTGGCCGGTAGCGTCCCCCAAAAGAGCGGGACAGCCCAGTCCACCCCCGGCAGACTTCGCACACGCAGCACCTCGATGTCACGCATGGCCACGGGGCGGTTGACCTCTTCCGTGCGACTGTCCATGACCCAGATCTCGGCTTCTATATTGCGCAGCGTCGCAGCGGTAAGCATCATGACCCCGCAAAAAACGCCCGCCTGTTGCGCGATCAGGAATGTGCAGAAGCCCAGGCCGCCAACCAGCGCGATATATTTCGCGCGGTCGCGATAGAGCATCAAGAAGGCGAGACGAAGCAACCCGGTCACCGGAAGGATTTTTTCAAGCCCGAGATCAACTCGGTTTTCTCCGTCTCGCTCAAACGCGCCTCGGGGTGCATGAACCGGTAGTCGGCCGGAGGCATGCTTCCGGATCGAATCTGGTGCGCGGCCTCGGTCACATCGACCTCGTCAGAAGAGGAGATATTCATGTCGAGTCGACCTTCGTTCACATGGTTGGCGACGAGCCAGGAGAGCGGTGCCACGCGGCTATACCATGGCCAGCGCGTTTCATTGCTGTGGCAGTCCGCGCAAGCCCGGTAAAACAGGTCGCGAGTGTGTGGCGAATCCCATGCCACCTCGAATTCCACAGGCGGATTGGTGCGGTTCGCCCGAATAAATTGCATGGCTCCGAAGACGGCGAACGCTGAGGCCAGGGCGAGAAGGATCCAGCGTTTCAAAATTCCTCGACGCGGAATTTGTCGTGTCCATCAGCCTGCGCATCAAAGATTTTTCGCATCTGCGCGCGGGCGGCATCCCAGTCACCGGCAGCGAGTTGGGATTTGAGCTGCTTGAGCATCGCGATGAGCCCATCGAGTGACTTTTGGTAGTCAGCGAGAAATTGGGCGCGGTCGGCCTCCGGTAGTGTGGCAGTCTTTTCGGGCTGAAAATCCTTCGCTTTGGTGGCGGCTGCGATGAGCTTATCCGCATAGCCAGTGTAAACCGCCTTGTCGGCATCGGTCGGCGACCGCAACGCCGCCTTCAGTGGGCGAAGCGCGCCCTTCATGGTATCCATCTGCTTGCCAAGCGGGGTCTCCGCACGAAGATGTAACGGAGCGACCCCAAGAACGAGCACCACGAGAATAAGTGATCGGAATGAACAAATCATATCGGCTTCCTACATTAGGCTGTTAGGTCGGTCAAGAACGCTTCTTTGCAAGCCGACGCTCGATGACCCGAACCACATCGGATGTGCTGTCCATCCGTCCCCGCACGCCCAGCAGCGCCGGACGGAAGCGCTCGAGCTGGCCGGTGAATTGTCGCACGCGCTCACGGGTGACATCTTCGACATAGACAAAATCCCCGCAACCCAAGCCGGCGAGAAAGTGGCTGTTCATCGATTGTTCGGCGTGCGCCCGCTCGGGGAGGAGGAGCATCGGTTTGCCTAGATGGAGAGCCTCGCCGATCAATTGGTTGCCCGCCGAGGAGACCATGCAGCCGCAGGCGGCAAGGTCCTCGATGAACCGGTTCTCGTCGATCGCGTGGAATGTGATGTCCCCGACCCGTTCGCGTTGGCCGAGTCCGTAGACTTTCACTGGCAACCCGCATCCGGCCAGCGCATCGAGCGCACTGGCGGGTGTGTGGCGCCGGAGGTAGCTCAGGACAAAACCCCCCTCGCTCGGTTCGGCGCGCAGAAAGTCGCGACGCATGAGCGGTCCAGTCTGCTCGACGTGATTCCATGCGCGGCGCAGGGGGGGGCGAAAAAACGCTGACACCACTGTGTCTGCTGGATTTTTTATATACATCGAGACGACATGGCTCATGAAAAAAGCCTGGACACGAAGCAAGAGCGGCAGACTGCCGAGGTCATAGGCGCGAAGGAAATGCTGGTGGTCGACGCTCACGAAGGGAATGCCATACCGGGCGGCGACGCGCGGCAGTGCCGGTTCGAAGTCGGTAACGACGAGATCGGCTCCGAATTTCTCGATTTCGGGAAACAAGCGGTCGACCAGCGGCCATACCTGCCGGTATTTATAATGAAGCCCGGCGGCGATCGACCGCGGCAAGTCGATCCGGCCGCGGGTGTAACGGAAGACAATGCCTGGAATCTGCTCGACCCGCACCGGCGAAGCCCCGGCGGGAAAACGCCGGCGGAGAAACTCCAGACCGTCAGCAAAGGAATACATGACGATCTCGTGCTTATGCTGCAGGTGCTCGACGAGCACGGCCATGCGCGCGGCATGACCGCGCCCTTCCCCGCAGACACCGATCGCGATTTTCGCCATGACGCTTTATCCGGGAACCACCCGCTTCATCATACTTCTTAGACCGTTCCCTGCCTCGTGAATCGGCCATTTGTTCTGCCGGGCCGTTCGGGCAAGTTGACGGTCGGGCGTGACAACTTGGGGGAATCCCACAGCGAGGAGCATGGGCAAGTCGTTGATGCTGTCGCTGTAGGCACTGGAGCGTGCAAGGTCGATGCCGCGCTGCTTCGCCAGGTCCTGCACAGCCTGCGCTTTCCTCGGACCATGGAGGATTCCCGAGGGGAGATTTCCGGTGTAGCGGCCGTCACGCACTTCCGCTTCCGTCCCGAGCCCGCCGGTGAATCCGAGATCCGCCGCCAACATTTGCGCGAGTTCGATTGGCGAGGCCGTGACGATCCAAACCTCGTCGCCATCGGCCAGATGACGGCGAGCCATATCCAAAATCCCGCTCCGCAACGCAGGGAGGACGGACTCCTCCATGATTTCCCTGCCGACTGCCACCAGGTCCGCTGCCCGCGAGCCATTCGCAAAGGATGCGGCGAAATTTCCCCATGTAGCCGGGGCAGCATCCGCTTCCGTCCGCGTGATCCTGAAAAAGAAATCGGCCAGGGCGAAACGGAGGGCCTCGACCGGGGAAAACATTCCTCTTTTGAATCCTCCCCAACCGAGATGGAAGAGCGATGATCCGCAGAGCAGGGTGTTGTCTAAATCGAAAAATGCCGCGGCGCGTTCCATCGTCATTCCCAAGTTACCATCACGATTTCGAGGGAATGCGGGATTTTTGGCGCAAGCTGCGAGAGAGAAGGAAATAGGCGGCCAGCCACACCACCAGCATTTGCAAGCCCAAGGCGGTGGCCGCCTGCCAAGCCGTGTAAGGATGCCCGATATCGAACAAGGGAACGGGCGGATCCGCTACAACATACTCGATTGATCCCCGGAACGCCCAGAAGGCAGGAACAACCAACTCGGCGATGGTTGTCAAAAACCCGCCCCTCAACTTGATCAATATGCCGCCAAACAACAACTGCGGAAGGATGAGGACTGGAAACACAAGCAAAGCCTGCTCACGGCTTTTCACCAGGCCCGAGACGGCCAAGCCGATTCCTGCGCAGACCATCCCAGCCAGCCAAGTCAGTGAAACAAACTGAACCGTCGAACCCAAGGGGCTGCTCGCGCCGGAGGCCGCGCCGCCGAGCAATTCCGGAACCTCGAAGACGGCTTGGAGCATGTAGACACCAGCGAACACCTGCATGGCCAGCACAACACCGAGCAGGGCGAATTTCGAGGCGGTATAGGAGCTCATGCGAACGCCGTTGGCGGATTCCCGTTCAAGGACCGGGCGCTCCTTTACGATCTCCATCAAACCAGCCAGAAACCCAAGGATCAAAATCCCGAACATCACGGTGAACCGGAGCTGCCAAGTCGGCCATGGATTGGTGATCTGCCGTGTGGGAACAACCGAAAGATCGCCGGCGAGAGCCTGTTTGATGGTCTCCGCGGTCTCCTGAGTTTCCAGTCTTTCCTTGATGGGTGGTTCCTTGTCGAGAAACATACGAATTTGCGCGGGGATGTCCGCTCCTTGGATCTTGTCTTTAATGGCGAGGGCGGCCTGCGTATGGCCCCAAAGCTGCCCGACCAACTGGATTTCACGCGGCTCAAGCGGCCGGGTGAGATGGGTCTTGCCATTGAAACTCTCGCCACTGAATGCCGCATAACCCAGCACAACCATAATGAGCGGCACGGCAATCAAGAATGCGACGGAACGGCGGTCGCGAACGAGGACCTCAAGCCCTCGCAGGAACAATGCGCCGAACTCGCGGAACCAGCCGGGACGTTCCGAGCGGCGCATCGGTGGAGTGTCGTGTTGTGTTGCGCTAGCCCCCCCGGCACGCTCCTGATGCTGGTAGACTTTGTGCAGGCCCACCCACTGTTCAACCGGAAGGTCCTCGAGCAGCACATAGATTTCGGAAAGGCTCCGCCCGCCGAAATGTTCCAGAGCCTCCTCAGCGCCGCCGGACCACACCAAGCGCCCCGCGGCGAGCATGACCAAGCGGTCTGCGAGCTTCGCGTTCTCCAGGTGGTGGGTCACGCAAAGCACCGTGATGTTGTGGGATTTCGCGTAGTCCGCGAGGAGTTTCATGATCCTCGCGTCACTTGCCGGATCGAGGCTGCTTGTGGCTTCATCCACGATGAGAACGGGAGGAAGCCCTAACAATTCCACTGCAAGCCCGACCCGCTTCGCCTCGCCACCGGAGAGTCGACCGACGGGCGTGTCCATGCGGTGCGAGATTCCGACATCTTTGGCGATTTGAGCGATGCGCCCGGCGACTTCACTGTGGCCGAGCGAGGGCGGGAGACGCAACTTGGCAGCGTAGTGGAGGGCACGTCTGGCCGGCAGAGATTCGTGCACGATATCCTTTTGTGGAACATACCCGACCAGCCCCGCCAAAGTGCGGGTATCGCCGCTGACGCGGAGCGAACCGAAACGGATTTCGCCGCGACTCGGCGGCAGTTGGCCGATCAGCGTTCGCACCAGTGTTGTTTTGCCCGACCCGCTGGGCCCCAGGATGCAGACGAACTCCCCGGGCTTCACGGTAAGCGTAATCTCCTTCAGCAATTCCCGGCCGGTGTTCGCCACCGCCACGCCGAGGTCGTCCACATGGAGCGAAAATCCCGGGGCTGCCGGCGTTTTGCTTTCGTTGGGTGGGTCGGTATGCATGGTCAGTGCTTTTTGTATTCGGATTCCGGCACGGTGGGATCAACGGGTTTCGGGAGACGCTTAAAAACATCATTTTCTGTGTAGCCCACGCGGACCACCGTGCCATCAGGCAACACCTCGAAAGGCAGACGGTCATAATAATAGTCACGCATCAAGCTTGAGCGGCACATCGATGCATAGAAGCGCAAGAATCCGCCGCCGTCACCGGTATCTGTCACTCCATCAGCGGAAAGAACGACCAATGGGAGAAGCATCTCATCCGTCGTCGCCTCTCCGAGGAACATGGGTTGTGGCGGGTTGTTCGGGTTTCTCGGATTTTCCGAAGAATTGTCATAAGTCGCCGAGCACTTGAGCACGCTGCCGACGGGCAGGGGAAACGGCGTTTTGAACCAGTAGGGTTGTTGCCAGTCGTAATCCCAGCGGGGCACACGGGCGATCAGGACATTGCCTCGTCCCGGAATGTCCGCCGAGACTTCGACCGAACGCGCCAGCATATGGGCATGGGGCGTAACCCCCACCATGCTGCATTCCACGGGCACGGTCCACTGCCCCGACACTTTCATGTCTTTGATCCCCGCGGGAATGACCACGAGTTCGCCGTGCAAGAATCGCATACTGGACATCTTCCGTGAAATTTTGTCGTCCTTGCGCAGCCACAATCCGATGCGCGACGAGTCCTGCGACTGCTTCCCGTTGCGATGGTAGTGCATCTGCAACATCAAGTCGCTTTCCGCAGGAATGATGCAATCCGTATCCTCCGGCAGTTTTAAAGCCCTCGAGCCAGGAACATACCCGCTCAAGAATGCGATGAGCGGCATACCGTCCGAACGGGGGCCGGGGGGGCGGAACCCGAGTGAGTGCTCATCATAGAACCCCGGGCCACTATCTCCTGTGGTGTAAGTTGGACCAGGACCCGAGTATGCTTCCAACGCCTCCTGTAACGAATTGTGCGGTGCATACGCCACGAGAGCATGGTGCACGATCGAGCGGTCCGAGGGAATCATTTGAATGGCGCGAAGCCTCAGATCCTTGTCGCTATTGATTGGGAAAACCAGGTTCCGGTAAACATCGTTGCCTATTGGACCAAGGTGGAAAGGCTCGTTCTGTTCGAGGATGATGTCAGGCGGACCGAGCTCCTGCTCGAAGTGACTAAACTCGGGCAGCGGCTCCAACGGTGTGGCCGTGGTGGGATCGCCCTCGGGTCTTCCTGCTTTGATCCAAGCTTTGACAGTCTCGATCTCCTCTGGCTTCAGATTATTTGCCCCAATCAACTCGAGATCACTATCGACCTGCCCCGGGGGCATGCGCCGCGCCATCATTTCCTGCAAACCGACGCGCATCATGTCGGCGGCGTCATCATAGGTCAGGAGAGGAAACGGCCCCGGGTTGCCCGGGCTGTGGCAGCTCATGCAATGCGTGCGCAAAATCGGAGCCACATCCTTGTGGTAGGTGATTTCCTTGGTAGGCGCCTCGGGAGCAGGTTCGGGGTTGCCCACCATAGAGATCGCGCAACCCACGGCAAGGGTGCGGGGAAGCCTCACCTTGGAACCCTCCAGAACATCACTCAAAGCCTCCGCCAGATCCTGCCGCGGCGGGGCCAACGTTTTCACTCCGCGCACCTGGTAGCTGTCATCAATGCGGCCGCAATAGCGGACCTTGCCATCCCGATCCAAAACGAATGCCTCGGGAACCACATGGGCTTCAAGCGCGGCGGCGAGTTTGCCGCCGGTGTCGACCACGAGCGGAAAGGTGAGACCAAACTCGTCACGGAATTTTTCCATTTCGTCCTTGGTGGTGCCGTCGATGAACACGCCGAGGACCTGTGCGCCATTGGCTGATTCGTTTTTTTGGAGTTGCTCGAGGATCGGCGCCGCCCGCTGGCTCATCGGGCAGGTGTCGTAGAGAAAAACGACCACGGTCGCCGACTTTCCTGCAAATTCTGAGAGGTTCCGGATGGCTCCCGCCGGATCGGCGAGGGCGAAGGCGTCGAGGCGCACGGGGGCTTCGGGCAACGGCGGAAGATTGGTTTGCTGCGCGTTCGGCGCGCCGATTCCCGCCGTAAGATTTTCGCTTTCACAAATGGCCGGTGTGGCGGCAGCGAGCAATGCCAAAGCGAACAGAGTCTGGGTCGGCGATAAAGATTGCCGGATGCGGCTAATAATTGATTTAGACATCATTCTCTAATTTTTGGCGAGGGGGGCGCTTAGCAAATCATCAACAGCTTCCCGCACGTCCCGCGCAAGCAAAACCCTATCGGCTATTCCGAATCCCGTGGTCGGGATCGGCGCACCGATGCGAACCTCGACGTTTGCGGGACGAAAAAGAAAACCCCCGCCGCGCGGCATGACCTGGCGAGAACCGATGATCGCCACAGGAAGGATTTCCACCCCGGCATCGATCGCAGCAGTCATCAACGCAGGGTAGAACGGGCCCATTTCTCCATCCCACGATCGCGTCCCTTCCGGAAAAAGCAGTGTCGTGCGTCCGCTGCTTAAATAGGTTTTCAAATCCCGGGCCGCTCGCCTGGTCTGCGCAGGCGAGTTTTTTTTCATAAAGATCGTTCCTACCGCCTGGCAGAAATGTCCAATGCCGGGAACCGCGCGGATCGATTCCGCCGAAATGAAATGAATGTGCGGCGGCAGCGCGGTGTAAAGCACCGGAATGTCGAAGTAGGATTGGTGGTTGGCGACCACGAGGTAGGTTTTGCCCGACCGCAGGGATTCCAATCCCGTGACGTGGAGCTTTGCCAAGCCGCCGCCGACCACGATCGGGCCCCACCACTTTTGGGCGATCCAGATCGCGGCGCGGGACGAACCCGTCACCCGGCGGACCACCAGCGCGGCAGGGATCAGGAAGCAACAAACAACGAGAAAACTAAAAACCTGAAGAAGGTTGAACGGAAGCCATATAAGGATGTCGAGCAGCTTCTTTCGGCGGTCGTCGACCGGAAGCCGCTTGAGTTCAAAGAACGGCATCACCAGATCCGGTTGAGGCATGCGCGGGCTTGGGACCGGGCGCGGTTTTCAGGTCGCGGGCCAGGCCGAGGACGGCGAGCGCGCGGATCACCCACCAACTGAAATCAACCTGCCACCATTTCAATCCATGGCGGGCGCTGGCGGGGAAGGCGTGGTGGTTGTTATGCCAACCCTCGCCGAGCGCGAGAATACCGAAGAGCGCGTTGTTGCGGCTCTCGTCCCCGGTGTCGTGGTCCTTCGCCCCCCAGATATGGCAGGCGCTGTTCACACTCCAAGTAACATGGTGCACCATGAAAACCCGCACCAGTCCGCCCCAAAGCAGGCCCAGAAACGCGCCGCGCCAACCGGGATCCGCCAGCCAGCCGATCGCGGCGGGAATCACGAATCCCAGCACGACACAGAACGGGAAGAGATTGTTGATTGCCATCGCGCGCGGATCACGGAGCAGGTCGGGAGCGTAGCGGCGCATGTCGGTTTCGAGGCCGTTTTTTTGGAAATTCCAGCCGATGTGTGCGTGAAGAAATCCCATCGCGGCTCCCATGAGGCCCGGACGCCGCCGTGCGTGTGGCGAGTGCGGATCGTCCTCGTCGTCGGAATGGCTGTGGTGGCGACGATGCGTGGCCACCCACCAGACCAGTGTGCCCTCGATGGCCATGCTGCCGAGGATACCCAAGGTCCATGCCGTCAACGGCGAGGCCTTGAAGGAGCGGTGTGTGAAAAGGCGGTGGAAGCCGACGGTGATTCCGAATCCAGTCAGCAGATACAGGGAGACAAACAAGGCCAGATCCACCGGCCGGAACCAACCGCCCCAAAGCGCCACCATGGCGACAAGAACGCCGATGGGCGGAAGCCCAATCACGAGGATGCGGAGAAACTTCCAGAAGCCTCCCCGGGGCTGAACCCAGCGGGCGTCCTGATCATCGTCTGTGATGGCATCCATTAGGCGTGGGATAGCAAGAGCCATGCGGCTGTGCAAGTCTCCTTTGAAATCCGGAAGGGTTGATCAAACGCAGACCCGTCTCTATAACTTCGCCCCGGCAGTTCCATCTCCTAAAAGTGAGCCACGACCATCCGCACCTATTTCCCGGCTGCAGAGCGGGAATGCCTTGAAAACCAGCCTTGGTCATTTTTAGAGGAAGAGAGGTTTCGTAGAACACCCGCGAGTCCAAGTTGCGCTGCACGATCAAGAGCATGAAGAAGAATTACCCGACGAAAAGCGAGGTCCTCGCCGTTATTCCAAAAGAGTGCTTCGAGCGCAGCCTGGTCAGGTCAACGCTCTCTTTGTTTTTGTCCTTGGCGATGACGATCGGCTGTGGAGCCCTCGCGTACGCATTCATTCCTTTCACATGGGCATGGCTGCCTGTATGGATCGCCTACGCGATCGTGGCCGGGACTGCCGCAACGGGGTGCTGGGTCATCGCGCACGAGTGCGGGCATCGGGCGTTCACCAAATACAACTGGCTTCAGGATTTGATTGGGTATTTTTTGCACAGCGGTTTGCTGGTGCCTTATTTTTCCTGGCAGCGCAGCCACGCGGTGCATCATGCACGGACCAATCACCTTGATCTCGGCGAAACGCATGTGCCATCCCGCGACACAACGCCCGGCGGCAAAGTGACGCTGTGGTGGCAGGAAAAGTTCGGTGACGAGGCGTTCGCTATCGTTATGATCTTCATCAATTTCCTGCTCGGATGGCCGCTTTACCTTTTGACGGGTGCTACGGGTGGCCCTGCCCGGGGCAGGACCAATCACTTCTGGCCAGCATGGCCGTTCTCCGCATCACTGTTTCCAGGCGGATGGAGCCGCAAGGTTTGGCTGTCGGACATCGGCGTCGTCGCGATGCTCGGTCTGCTCGGCTGGTGGGCGTCTTACGCGGGGTTTCTCCCGGTGCTCGCCATCTATGTCGGCCCCTACTTGGTGGTGAACTTCTGGCTGGTCTTGTATACATGGCTCCAGCACACCGACACCGACATTCCACACTTCGATGGTGATGAGTGGACATGGGTCAAGGGAGCTTTCATGACGGTGGACCGTCCCTACGGGGCGATTCTCGACTTCATGCATCACCACATCGGAAGCACACATGTCGCCCATCACATTGATGCCCGGATTCCTCACTACCACGCTGTCAAAGCGACAAATGCCCTCCAGCAAAACTTCCCGGACCTATATCGCTTTGACCCGACCCCGATTCCGCTGGCGCTCTGGAGAGTGGCTACTCGTTGCCGTGTCGTGACGAAGCAAGTCGATAGCGAAGGGTGGCGTTATACCCAGCGGCACCAGTAAACCATAGAATGGCTGATCGGACCCCAGAGGTGGGGATTACGTCTGTTCCTTCTGTCCGACAAAGACGAAATACTGCCAAAGCCCTGCATAGGCGACTTTGAGGGTTTGGAATTCCGTGCGGCACATCGCGGCCAGCACTGGACGCAAATGGCCGTCCATCCGCACATGGTGGTGCGACATGTGCCACTTGAAAAATCCCAACGCCGAATCGTGGAAATCCACGACCGCCAGCAGTCCACCCGGCTCGAGTCCATCCAACACACCGCGCAGCACACTGTCCCAGCCCGGATTCATCATGCTCAGCGAATAGGAAAAGACCGCAACATCGTGTGGAACCAGCATCTCACCATCCTGCACATGCTGTTGCAAAGCCACCCGGTCGCCGAACCGGGCGGTTTTTTTTGCGGCGATGGCGAGCATGTTTTCGGAGAGATCGACACCCGTGATCCGTGCCTCGGGAAACACCTCTGCGAGCCGGGCGAGGTTGTGGCCGGTTCCGCATCCAATCTCCACGATGTGTCGCGGACGCGGTTGGATTTTCGCCAACTCGCGGATGAGTCGGGTGCGGCCAAAAAGAAAAGCCCAGCGCGTGGCATCGTAGATGACCGACTGGGTTTTGTAGTAGCGTCGCAGGTGTTCCATCTCCCTCAACGCACCTCGGCGAGATGCAGACTGCCGTAGGTGCCAACGCGATCTGTTTGGTGAAGGTGTTCGGTGCTCGCCGTGTGGAAAGTCAGTTGTTCCCGAATATCGGCGGGAATGAAATCGGCATCAAGGCCTGCCGAACGTAGCAAGATGCGGGTTCCCCGTCGGCTGTTTGCGAGGATCAACTCCCACTCCTCCCTCAATTCCTGCGGGCGGTGCCACGCGAGCCAGTCCTGATGGTCGAGCAGGACGAAATGCGAATACTTTCCGGGATTGGTCTTCAAAAAATCAGCGATGGTCGCGGTGTAGATTCCGATCCGTGGCACCAGCCCGGCGAGCGGTTCCAGGTTTTCACGCCTCAAATAATTCGGACAGCAATCGAGCGTGTAGGAGCCCGTGGTGTAAACGCGCCAGAAGTAATTGTCGCGCGATGGCACCCGCGTCATCACCTGCCGGAATTTGTCGCGGATATATCGCGCGAGCCCGCCGGGATGCGATTGGTCGATGAGTTTTGTCTGCGCGGCCGGCACGCCGACAAGCGACATCAGGGCGGGGTGGCTCAGGAACTTGTCCATCCAGCCGCGCCATATCAGGGGTTCCGCCATGTCGAAAATCTCGTTCTGCTCCTCGAGCGTGGACGCATCGAACAAGGCGAGCGCCATGCCATGCACATTCACGCGCAACAAGGAAACGGCACGCCAGATCGACCACGCCGCAATCCCCGCCGTGCCGTGCCAGTAGAAGGAGGGACGCAGGCCGCCGGGTTTGAACATCCCGAGATGGCGCGACCAGTATTTGCGGGCCGCCGCGGACAGGATGCCAGCGATTCGCTTGAAAACCTCACGCCGCCCGGGATGCGAGCCGATGCCGAAAAATTGGAACAAATCCCCGAACGCGCCGTCCGCGATCAGCGCCATTTTCAATTCAAGAAGGTGATTCTGGCGCGGATTCACATCGACCGCGTGGATCGCCCGTGGTCCGTCCAGCAGCATATCGAGGATGTTGCAACCTGCACTGGTGATGGCCACGACCTCGCTGTCCCTGGACAACCGCAGCAACTCCCGGTCGATGCGCGGATCCTCCCAAGTGGCGTTGTAAACCAGTCGGGTTCCATGCACCGCGCCGAAAAGCCCGTCATGGAAAGCGCGGCGCGCGGTTGGCCTATGGTGGATGTCTTGTGTCACAGGCACTCAGGCGCGGGCTGTTTTTTTCTTCGGGCCGTTGAGCAGCGCGCCCACCCAAGTATATCGGACGAACCACTGGTAGGAGGCTAGAAGCTGGACCGGCCATGGCGAGGAAAAAGAGCTCGGCTGGCATGGAGAACAAGCCCAAACCCCATGGCGAAGCCACGGAGACTGTCAAGGTCGGTGCGCCTCGGCGCGGAGACATTCATGTTGAGCGCTTTTTTCTCAGAGTGAGCACATTGAGCGAGTCGCTTCGCTCGTATTCCTGCTCATCGGTGAGCTTCCTGCAAAAATGGACACCCAAGCCACCTATCGGCCTTTCTTCGGCCGACAGGGTAAGGTCTGGATCCGCACGGAGCAGCGGGTTGTATTCCTTGCCGCGGTCGATGATCCGGATTCGGAGTTCGCCGTCTTGTATCGACAACTCCACACGACCAGCCGGCTCACCGGCAGGAATGCCCCCGTAGTTAATGACATTCGTCACCAATTCCTCAATGACGATCTGAAGGGCGAAGAGTTCCTTGTCCGCAAGTCCAGCCTTGGCGGCGAAATCGGCGGTGAAAACCACAAATTTTTGCAGCTCGGAGTGATCGCAAACAAAATCGGCAGCGTCTTTCATTTGAAGCACAGTTCCACAAGTGATACGTCGTCGTCGAAGGCTGATTCACGGTTGATTTCGCGCAGACGTGCGATGATCCAGTCGGGTCCGTTTTCCTTCGGCGCCTGGGCGAGCAGCATACGAAGTTCATCATGCGCCATGAGGGAACCATCACGCTTGTGGATTTCGTAGGCACCGTCGCTAAAGACAAAAACGCGGGCGCCGGGCGGGATTTCAGCCTCGCCTGGAAGAAATTGGACAGCCGGTACCGCGCCAATGACCGGTCCCTTCGCCTCGAGAATGGAGGACGTCCCGTCGGGTAGCACCATGATGGCGGGCGGATGCCCGGCGGCAGCAAAACGCATCCGGCGTGATGAGGGATCGTAGGTTCCGCACCATGCGGTGAAGAACATTTCTCCATGCTTCTCCATCGGGAATGCGGTGTTCAATCCATTCAGCACATCCGCCGGATTTGAAAAATTCACTCCCGGCAGCGACTCGGAGCGGATGACATTCAACACGCTGATCGAGAGCAACGCCGCCCCCACGCCATGGCCGCAGACATCGAGCAGGCAGATCCCAAAACGACCGTTTGTCTCATAGCCGTAACCAAAGGCATCGCCGCCAAGCGAGGATGATGGCAGGAACTGCCAGGATGCCTCTACCAGACCCTCCCGGAGTGGCTCGGGTAGCACGCTGAAAACATATCTGCCGGCATCCGCCAGTTCACTGGCAAGCTGTTTCTGGCTTTCCTGCAGGGCCGTAAAAGCCGCCTCGGTCTTGGACATCGACCGCCTCAATTCGTCCGTGCGCTCGGCAACGGTTTTTTCGAGATTTGCATTCCAAGCCTTCAGCCTTTCCTCGCGCTTTTGGATTTCCTCGGCCATCCGGTTGAAGCCACGGCCGAGGTCGCCGACCTCATCTTGGCGCCGCAGTAGCGGCACGAGGTTTCCGCCATCCAATCGGCCGGCTTCGATTTCGGCGGCGGAGGTGGTCAGTTGCCTCAAGGGCCCGGCAATGCGGCTGGATACCAGTGTGATCACCGTGAAGCTCAGCAGCAGTCCCACGCCGCCGATCGTGCCGAGCTTCCATGCCAGACTGCGAACAGGTGAAAGCAGCGTGGAATAGGGAACATCGAGCACGAACTTCCAGCCGGTCCGAGAGGCCGTCGCCCAATACACCAACCGCTCGGAGCCGTCCTGCTCAAAGTAGGTTGCATCTCCCGAAGGGGCGGCGGCGATAGCGGCGCCCGGCGGAAGTTGGGAAATGTTCGCTCCCGGGTTCCCCTCGCCAATCATCAAGCTTGGGTCGGGGTGTGCGATTATCACTCCCTTCGGACTGAGAATGTAGGCGAAATCGGATGCCTGTCCGGCCCCCTCGCCTTCGATTGAAATATCTATTTTCTTGATGAGCTGCCGTAGGTCGGCGAGCGAAATGTCCACTCCTGAAATGCCGTAGAAGGTGCCGTCGGCACCAAGTATCGGTGCGTTGATGCTGAGCATGGTGACTTTCGATCCCCCGGCGTCGAAATACGGTTCCGTGATCGAGAGTTTGCCACGCCTCTTAGGACCCCAATACCAAATAGTTGAAGGCTGTTCGATGTGGTAGTTGTCTTTGTTGATCGTAGGCTCCGGATACGAATTCCGGCCGATCCATGGCATCGACATGGGGTCACGCCAGTCCGCATTCTCGAACGTGTAGTAGATTCCGAAGACCTCGCCCGGGGGAAAAGCTTCGATGAGGCGTCGCAATTCATCGAGAACGCCCGGATTGGGGTCAGGACCACGCAACGCCTGCACCTCAGCCATCGCTGTGACAAGCGAACTCACGCGACCGACCATGGCGTCGATTTCAGCGGCGTGGAATTGAACCTCGGCCAGCGCGGATTCCTTGACGTCCCTGATTACCCGTTCCCGAGCGTAAGCGTAGGCGAAAACGATCATCCCCGCGATGATCAATCCAATCATAGGCAACAACCAGAGTTTGAGTTGGCTGGCGAGCGTTTTGGGACGGTGTATGCGGAGCATGCGCTGGCGGCACTATCCTTGCACGGCTGGGGAAGAGCAATTTCTTTGCCGCCTAACAATTTCTGCATCTGCATGAAACTTGTGCATGACAATGGAGTGGGCGCCGCGGGAGGCGCTAATCTCCCGCAGCAATGCTGGTTTTAACTGTGCCCCGCAGCGTCGATTCAGCATCTTGCCCAGCGGAGTTTCGCGGGGGTGGCGCGCAGGTTGGACCTGCATTCCGCGGGAGTGGCACGAATCACGTCGCTGGCGACGGCGGAGTAAACGCCTTCGCGGTGGCCGGCTTGGAAGGCTTTTTTCACGCGGCGGTCCTCGCCGGAGAGGAAGGTAAGAATCGCCACGCGGCCGCCAGGGGCGAGGCAGAAGGGAATGACGCGGAGCAGTGTGTCGAGCGCGCTGAATTCCTGGTTCACCTCGATGCGAACGGCCTGGAACACGTGTGTGATGGATTTTTTCACCTCTGCCTCCTGCCTGTCGGCAAGCGCGGAGCGAATGGCGGATGCGAATTCCACCGGTCGATCCTCGTCAACGCCAGCTCCATAGACTCGTTCCAGCAATTGCCCGATGGCCGCGCATCCATCACTCTCTGCTCAGGAAAACGCCTGACCGTCAGCCGTAACGCCGCCAGACGAACCCGACAAATCCTGCTCAACACGTTCTAATCCTCCCGCCAACCCCCAAGCCAGAGCCTCGGAGCTTCAGTGCTTCGGAACAATCAGCCGCGCGTGTGGGACGTTCTTCGTCCCAGCGCAGCCACTGGATTTGCGCACCGCGCCTCTCCCCCTAACTCCTAGCTCCCAGCTACCGTGCCGCCCACGCGGCACAGCCCTCAGCCCTCAGCCCTCTGCGCTTCGCCCTCTGCGCTCCGCCCTCTGCGCTCCGCCCTCTGCGCTTCGCCCTCTGCGCTCCGCCCTCTGCGCTTCGCGCCCCCCGCTCCCCGCCAAAAAACCTTGAAACCTTCCCCCCTACTTCGTGTCAGGTAAGATCAACTATGCACAGCAGCTCCAAGCGCTACCACGAATTCGATGCCCTCCGCAGCTTCGCCATGTTGCTCGGCATCGTCCTGCACGGCGCCCTCGCCTATACCTACCTCCCCATCTGGCCCGCCCAGGATATCCACCAAAATCACCAGGCCTACAGCCTCCTGCAACACGCCATCCACGGCTTTCGTATGCCAGCCTTCTTCGTCATCAGCGGCTTCTTCACCGCCATGATGTGGCAAAAGCGCGGCACCAAAGGCCTCCTCTCCCACCGCGCCAAACGCATCCTCCTCCCCCTCGCCCTCGGCACACTCACGCTCTCCCCGCTCATCTACGGCATCAGCTACTGGGGTGGAATCGAAAAAAATAAACGCCCCGCCTCCGCCAACCATATCTGGAACGCCGCCCGAACCGGAAACCTCAGCACCCTCAAGCAACTCCTCCAGTCCGGCACCAACCCCAATGAACGTGATACCATGCGCATCGCCCCCCTCGAATGGGCCGCCATCGCCAACCAACCCGAAACGATCAGCTTCCTGGTCGAAAACGGCGCCAACGTCCATGGCGCCAATCCCGACGGCTCAACCGCCCTCCACTCAGCCGCTTTCTTCGGTCAGCTCGAAGCCGCCCAACGCCTCATCGACCTGGGCTGCAATCCCGATACCCGCAACCGCTTCAACCAAACACCCCTGGATTCCGCCCGCCTCGATATGTCCATCGTCCACGCCATCGGCGGCGCCATCAACCACCCCACCTCCGACCCGAACCTCCCCGCACGTCGCCAACAGGTCGCCGCCTACCTCGCCCCACTCACTTCCACCACCAACTCCCCCGCCCCCAACCCATCCAATGCCACCGCCACCAACTCGTTCCAACTCCCGGAAATCGTCCTCGCCGCCACCTTCATCCCCATCTTCCACCATCTCTGGTTCCTCTACTACCTCCTCTGGCTCATCGCCCTCTACCTCGTCACGAACTTCATCGCCCGCAAACTCAAACTCACTACCCCAAGCTGGCTCATCAAGACCCCCCACTGCCTCCTCTGGCTCATCCCGCTCACGCTCCTGCCCCAGCTGCTCATGACCCAAACCTTCGGCGTCGATACCGCCACCGGCATTCTCCCCTGGCCTCCAACCCTGATCTACTACGCCGTCTTCTTCCTCTTCGGCACGCTCTGCTACGCCCGACCCGAATTCGAAGAACGCGCCGGTAAGAAATGGACCCTCTGGTTCGCCCTCGCCCTGCCCACCCTCCTCGCCGGACTCCATTTCCTCGAAACCCGCGAATCCAACCCCACAAGTCACCTGCTCTCCTCCCTCCTCGCCGCCACCTACGCATGGCTCATGTTCTTCGGCCTCACCGGACTCTTCCGCCAGTTTTTCTCCCGCGAAAACCCCCGCATCCGCTACCTCTCCGACTCCTCCTACTGGCTCTACCTCGCCCACCTCCCCCTCATCATGAGCCTGCAAATCTGGACCTCCAACTGGAACGTCCACCACTTCCCCAAATTCATCCTCGTCTGCACCACCACCTTCGCCCTCCTCATCCTCATCTACGAATACGGTATCCGCTACTCCCCCATCGGCACTCTCCTCAATGGACCCAAAACACGCCCCGCCCCTGCCGACCCCAAACGCTAACCCGCCCAACCAGCCCAAAAGCAACGGGCCGGGCACCCGAAGATGCCCGGCCCGCGTGCAGTAACCCGACGACCTAACGCCTCACGCGATAATACTTGTCGCCCGCAGCACTGATCGGCTCCGTCACGGAACCGGATTGATTGCCCGTTCCAGTCCACGGACCGTCCAATGCGGGAGCCGTTTCCAACTCCCCACCGTTGCCCCAGGTGATGGTTATATTCCCGCCGCTCATCGACGGCGCAGCAACCACCGGAGGATCCGCCGGCAGCTCCGGCTCAGCCACTGTCCGCGTCTGATACGCCGACAGGGCCCCCGTCTGTGAACCACCAATCAATGCGCGCGATCCATCCGCATTCACGGTGAACCACTCCACACTCGCACCTCCCGACCCCTGGAAATACAGGAGACGGAACAAGTAGACTCCCGGCTGGCTGATGCTCAGCTGAAACAAGGTGTCCGATGCACTGCGCCCGCCATCATAGCTGCCCAAGGTCAGGTACCGCGGGTTGGTAGCATTACCCATCGTCACCTCGAAACCGTCATCGCTGTTCACCACCATGTTATACAAGCCCGTCTGCGTAAACTCGAGGTAGGTCAATACTTCCGCCGCAACCAGCTCCGAGGAATCAGTCAGTCCCGGAATGCCAGGAAGGTAGTCGTCCGGAACATTCTGCGGAGCCGGCGCAGCTGCATAGAACTGCCCCTCCGCCTGACTGTCCGCCGCCGTACCCCCCGTCACCTCCAGGTTAATAAACGGCAGGGCGAAGTAACCGTTTGACTCCGCCGGATACCCGTTGCCCGGCAGGGTCGGATCATGCTGCGACTGCCCCGCCGGCAACAACAACGCCGCCTCTGCCTCAGCAATAGACCCCATCGCCCCGCTCGCCAGCTGATGCGTCCTCCACCTCATCCCCTGCTCAGCACCCGTCCCCACAGGAGTCGCCAGAGCAGGCGGAATCTCCGTGTAAGCCGCGGTCGTGAAACCCCAGCTGTGACTCACTGAACCACCCGCGGTATCCGCAAACTCCACCTGCAGGGTGTAGGCCGTCACTCCACTCAACAAACCAGGCGCATAACTCACTTTCGCCCCGTCTGCCGTGTCCGTCACCACCGCGGAAGCTGTCACATCCGCACCGTTAAACCATAGCTTCACCGTTCCCGCATCCACCGCACTGGCTCCGTCCACCAGCGTCAACTCAACGGTCGGTTGCGCCGGAACGTCAACCTGCCCCGGAGAAGGATAAGCCGTTGCCACCACCGCGGCCGCATCCACACCTGAACTGTCAGGCACCACAAACAGAAGGTTGTGCTCCATGTTGTTCGCCGCCGTCAAAGCCGTCAGCCTCAGGATCTGTTGACCCGACAGCGCCACGGATACTGGATTCCCAAACGCATCCGTCAACTGCGTCCACTGATACACCCCCAAGTTGCCGGTGCGCTGGATCAAAAGCGTGCCCAAAGCTGAGGTGTTGCCGCCAACAACCCGGTCGAGCTGCACAACCTGGTCCGCCGTCGCCGAAGCACGCAAATAGACAAGGTGTCGACCCGCAGCAAAACTGCGCGTGTAATTCAACCACTCACCCGCCTGAACCGCCGTCACCGTCCAGTCGTCCGCCGCACTCTGCACAAACTTGTCCCGTGCAAAATCCGCCGAAACCTCCAGGTCCACCGAGTCCGCACGAAACGCATTCGCATCCGCAGGTGTCGTCTCAAAGTAGTCCACCCCCTGAACCCCAGCCTGAAAACCATAGTCCCCGGGAGCAGGATTCAAGATGAATTGACCACTGCCGTAATTGTAATCCTCCGATTCGATAGCCACACCCTGCGCCTCCACAAAGGTGTCAAAACTCAGATCGTTCGTGGCCTTCCTACCCGCCTGATCCGCCACAATAATCTGCCCCGAGTAAAACTTGTTCGGCTCAAACGAGGAGTAGGTCGCACTCCGGCTCTTCTCTGATCCAGTCACACTCAGTCCCGAACTCAAATCCTCCCCGTTCAGGATCAGACTGAATCCAGACACCGGCAGGGTGTTCGTAGAAGCCGACTCCAAACTTGCCTGAAAGGACAACCCCGCTGCCGCATCATGAAACATCGAATTCTCCGGAATCGAAACCCCGGTAATCGAAGGCGGTAAGTTATCAATCGAACCCGGAGGAAATACCGCCTCGTTCTTAAACCCAAACCAGTCCACATCCAACGCCCAGTTCTGGTCGGTCGCCGGACCGCCCATCGCCAAATAGTTCTCCACCTCCACGTCCTTCCCCGTCCCCATCGTGATCTTGAACACCTGCGGCGTCAGCACCCCGTCCAGAAATATGAAGACCTCATGGGTCGCAACATTCGCCGGATCCTTCCGGATCACCATGTAAATCTCATGCCAGTCCGTCGGATCAAATGCCACCAGATTGGTCGCCGTCCCCTCTCCAAAATCCACGTTGTTGCTCGGTAAATTTCCGTTCTTCTCGTTCATCGTCAGACCGGAAAAGTTCGCCGTCGGCCCCGTCCCCACGTTGTCATTCGGTAAGGTCAGCGAAAACGCCAAAGCCCCAGCCGGATGATCCGCCGTCCCATCCCCACCCTGCCGGATCACAAAGTTCCCCTTGCCGTCATTCCACGTCACATACCCGTCACCCCCAGCCGGATACGGCTGCGGCCCCGCCCCGCCCTGCCCGTCCGGATGCAACGGATCAATTAAAAACTCCCCGCCAACACTCGCCTTGGCAGCGGTCGGAATCCGCGCACGAAAGGTCAGCGTCATCCCCGTGTCCATCATGATGTCCGCGTTCTCCGGCGCATCCACCGCATTGTCATGGCCGAAATAGACCTTCCGGTTGCTCGGATCTCCGCTATACCCGAAATCACGCGGATCACCCGTGTCCTGTAAACGAAGGAAATCAGCTCCCCCATCATTGAGCAGCGATACACCCCCAGGCCGGTTCCCATCCCCGAACACCCCTCCCAACTCCGACCCGTCAAACGCATCCGACCCGTTGTTGTGACTCCACGTCCCGTCCAACCACGAAAACGAAGTGTCGTCACCCACAACCCGCTGATCAGCATCAAAAAGATAACTCCAACCCCCTGGAGGATCTGGATAGGCAATCGCCCCCTTCACACAAACCGACGTAACTACAACCAAAAACGCGACGTAGGTGGATACAAGTCTCCTATACATGGAATAACTCCTCTGGTTAGTTGTTCGAACTAAGGCTTGATCGTAATGAATAGTTACCGCGACATGGCCTGTCAATGGCCGACAGATTCGGTAACGTTATCGAAGCAGCACTCAACTTCAACGTAAGTAGGTGCAGTTATCCCTAAACACTCACCCCCTGACTCCCCCACCGAAGCGGTTGAAGAAACAGTGCGACCGGAGGGGCGTAGCGAATGGAACCCGGCCAAGGAATGCGCAGCAGAAACAGCTGAGCCTGCTTCTGTGGAGGCTGACGCCAGCCAGGCCCCGTGCAGCAGGCACAACGCTAGACAAGTTATTAAACTATTCCACCAGCAACCCGGAGAAGCACAAGCCCCCCGCTACCAAGCCCGCTCAATACTCCGCCGACGCCACAAGAACTCAAACATGTTCCCCTCATGCGGCTGATCCCACGAAATCTTCATCGTCGGAATCGGTCCCAAATTCAGCCGCTCAATCAACGCGCTGTCCAACAAAGCCTCCGTAAACCCGGGATCCTTCGTAATCGCCGTCACCACCAGACTCGGCCCGATCTTCGACAACATCTCCTCTTGCGGCACCTCCACCACACTGGCATACGGACACAAAAACTCCCGGTTCGCCAGGGGATGCTCAAAGGAATCACAGCGCACGACCGTAGGCCGAAGATAGACACCGCCGTCTAACTCCACCTTGCGCGATCCATCCCGATACTTCGCCGTGCAATCCTCCGCACCAGCCACCTTCAAATCCTGCTCAATCGCACCATCGATATACTCCGCCATCTTCGGATTCGCAAAACCACTCAAACGCGCTCCCTCGTCCTCCGGACTCGTCGGAACAATCGGCCCCAGCCTCTTCGCCAGTGCATCCGCAATCTCCGCACCATACTTCGGAACCACCACCGCACTCGCATTGATACAGGAACGCCCCCCATTCTCGGAGATGCTAGCCACCATCAAGTCAATGTAGTCCTCCCACCGCTCCACCTCGTCCTCACCCAACAGGATCTTGCTAAACCCGGGCCCGTGAACCTGCACCGCCGGGTTGTTCGCATATTGTTCAGTCGTGTTCCGATCACCAAAAATCAAAGCCCGACCACACGATCGCAATATCTCCCCCGCACCCTCGTGATCCGTCGGATAAAAGCCAAATGCCTCCTCCGGCACCCCCGCCGCCAAAAAGGCCTGAATCAACCGATACGGCGTCCACGGCTCTTCCCGCCCCGGCTTGATAATCACCGGCGTCTTCAACGCAATCGCCGGTAACCACAACGAATTCACCGCCGGAGAATTGCTCGGCATCACCAAACCCAGCGCCTGCGTCGTCGGATATAAACTGATCCGCGTCCCAAATTGCTCACCATACCCACGGTCAATAATCCCCAAATCCAAACCCCGCGTCAGCCCCGTCAACACGGTCTCCATGTGCGTCAACGCATAGTGGATCTTCTCCATGTTCTTTCGCACCATCACCCACGGCAAACCGCTCGTCCGGGACAAGGTCTCCACATACTCCTGCGCACTCTGCGTATGCCCCCCATCCCCCAACGGCAACGTCCCATTCAAAAAGTGCTCCCCCGCCTTCGCCGTCAATGCCACCAGCTCCGCCACGCTAAACCGCTTCAACGCCGCGCGCGCCAATTCAATCTTCCGCAAATCCTTGCGGATAATCCCCGCGTTCACAATCGATACCGAGGCCTTCACCTCGCCCGACCGATGATCCTTCACCTCAACGCGATCCAAACTCGAATAAGAACGCCCCAATCGCAGGGCAGGTATATGTGGCTCTGACATGTCTATGGTTTACTAGGCTTAATCGGACGTCCCAACAAACGGTCAACCCCGGTCCAAGCCAGCAAAGCCAGCCCCACCGGTGTCCCAAAAATCGGCGTCGGCACTGCCGCCAAACCACCCAGTAACGTGGCCAGCACCACCGCACGCCCCCAACGATCCCGCTTCAAATGGCGCTGTATCACCACCGAAGGCAGAAAAACGGTCAAAAAACACAACGGCACCGTCAACCACCACCCCATCACCGCCCAGTCAGCAAAGGTCCAGAGATTGTCAACGGTCACCAGTAGCAAGGCCGACAACGGATGCACCGGCGCCGCCCGGGGATGCATCGGATCAGGCTCCATCTTCACCGGTCGCACCGGCTCCTCAACCCCATCACCCGCCTCAACTCTTTCCTCGCGCATACCCCAACCAACTCCCTCCCACGCCATCCGTCGACCCCGAATTTACAGCCGGATCAATAGACCCCCTCGACAATCTGCTTGGTCATCGCCCCAAACGGACGCACCTCAGCTACCCCATCCCACGCATAAGGCCCTCGTGCCGGACGCCGAATCGCCTCGTCCCGCTCCAAAAACCGCGGCATGAAAAACTCCTTGGTTAAGGTCGTCAACTCCACCCGACCCCACCCCTGATACTCCACCAGCTTGTCCGTCTGCTCCGGATCCACCACCCGTAAAACCGCCCTCGGCTGCGGCGCATAATACGTAATCGAAAACTCATCCTCCGGAACTAACGGCACGCTCGCCGCCAACCCCATCAAGGTGTTGCCATACGTTGGATAAAAGCCAATTCGACCCTCCAAGACCTCCTCGACGATATAACGCACATACTGCGGCGCCATGGTCGTCCCCCCACAAAACACCCCGCGAATCCCCGCATCATACAAGTCCACCTTCTCCGCAATCGCCTCCAACAACTTGGGTGTGGTGAACAAGCCCGCAATCTTTCGGTGCTTCAACAAGGTCACCGCCTGATCCACCACGTGCTCCATGTAACCCCGCGCTTGCTCAAACTGCTTCTGCGCAATCACCTTCTTCACCCAGCGCGGATCCAAATCCACAAAATAACAGGGACTCCCCCGGAAATTCGCCAAATGCTCAATCGCCAACCGTAACCGACGCGGCCCCGTAGGCCCCACCATCATCCACGCCACACCCCGGGGAAAATGCTCGTCCGATACTTTTCCAGAGAATTCCTCGTAATCCACCTTGTAATCGTTCCAGCCAATCCGCTGCTTCGGCATCCCCGTCGTCCCCCCCGTCTCAAAAATGTTGTAGGGCTTCCCCTTGAACGCCGCCGGCACCCACACCTCCGGTTGCTGGTCCCGCAACCACTCGTCCTGAAAATGCGGAAACCGCCCCAGCAAATCATCAAAGCTCTTCACCTCCTCACGCGGATCCCACCCCGCCTTCGCCGCCCAACCCAACCAGAAGGGACACCCCGTCTCCGGACTAAAATGCCACCCGATAATCTCCCGCACATGCGCATCCAACCGCTCACGTGCCTGCAAACAATCCGACTCAGCAACCGAAGGTATACTCATAGCTCATCCTAACTACTCTCGAACTCCCTAAATGCAAGTCCCTCCT
This sequence comes from Verrucomicrobiota bacterium, assembly GCA_046047235.1. GTDB lineage: Bacteria > Verrucomicrobiota > Verrucomicrobiia > Limisphaerales > JAHDYP01 > JBMTVN01. The sequence goes on from JBJOII010000032.1 coordinate 31,366, forward strand.
ACTGGCCGGCTTTGTCACTGCCCAACTTGGCCCGCTCAGTGTCGTAAAAGGCATACAAATGCGTGTTGGACTGCAAATACACCACGCCATTCGCCACCACCGGCGTGCCATATACCGGCGCGTTCAAGTAGGCCTCACTCAAAACCTTCTTCTCCTTCGCCGCCGCCAGGACCACAAAGTCCCCATCCTCATCCCCCACATACACCTTCCCGTCCGCCACAAGGGTCGAACCCCACATGTGCGCCTTCATGTCGTGCGTCCAATACAACTCCCCCGTCTCAGCGTCCAAACAATGCACAAACCCCGAAAAATCACCCACAAACAACAACCCCGTCTCCGGATCGATCGACACCGTGGAAATGCTACGGTGAATTCCCTTGTACTCCCAGATCGTCGCCGTCTGCGTCACATCCCCCTTCTGCGTCGCATCCACACAAACCAAACGTCCCACTCCCTCCCCATGCTCGGGATCCTGCCCAATCGCCACATACACCCGGTTCTTATAAAACACCGGGGTCGCGTTAATCTCACTCGGACCCTCCGCCGCCGGATACTTGATCACCTTGCCATCCTTCTCCTTATACTCCGGCGGATTGCCGTCATACTTCCAAATAGTCTTCAACCACGACGTCTCATCGTCCGCCTTCGGCAACGCCTCAAACGCATAGAGCCACCCGTCACCACCACCAAAGAAAACCTGCGGCTTGCCATCCACCACACCCGCCGACGCCGAACTCCACTGCCCATGAAAAATACGCGGCCCAATCCCCGCATCATCCTCACCCGCAAACTCTCCAGTGCGCTTGTCCAATGCAATGAAACTGGGAGACAACGGCGACGGCACATTCACATGCGTCCAGTCCTGACCGTTGGAAGTACACACATACACCAAATCACCCACAATCAAAGGTGAGCTGTTCGATGCATTGTGCGGAAATACCCCCAAGTCATCCATCATGTCATACACCCACAGAATATCCGCATCCTTGGCCCCGATCTTCGCCGGAGGATTCCCCGTGTCCTTCACCACGTAATCCGCCTCACCCTGAAACCCGTCATTCCCATCCGCCATCCCGTCCAAATCCAAACAAATCACCTCGCACCGGCTGGTCACCAAATACACATGATCCCCCTCCACCTTGCAGGACGATAGGATTCCCAGGTTCTCCCAGTCATTCACCTTGCCAGACTTCAACTTCGGCACCACCAGCTGCCACAAAAACTCCCCCGTCTTTTCATCCAGACACAGCAGGATGCTGCGGTCACCCTCATGCTGCGGATCCCGTAAACCATCATTGTTCGTCCCCACCAATACCCGCCCCTGCGATACGGTCACGTTGCCATAACTCTGACTCCCCAACGTCGTCACCCACCTCACGTTCTTCGTGGTGGCCATGTCAATGTCCTCGGACCCGCGCTTATATTCCCCCGGCTCAAACCGGTCCGGCAAACCCTTGGCCGGTGAATACATGTTCTTCTCCGGTGTCCCACCCCACTGCGCCCAGTCCTGCGCCCTCACCAACCCCACACCACCCATCACCGCAAGAACCGCACAGCCTCGCACCAGCTTCGTCAATCCACTGTTCATCTTCACTCGCTCCATTCTTCGCTAAAGTTCAAATCCTGAAAATCCAACGCCACAAACCCCAACCCTAATTCGGCGTCACCCGGATGTTGTCAATCGCCACCCGCATGTCCTGCGGAGAAAAACCATACAGCCCCGGCGACCCCTGCCGGTGCACGTTCTCCACCGGCACCTCAATCACCCACCCCTCCGGCTCCGCCTCATCCCGCGGCCATGCCTTCGCCCGCACTACCCCCTTGCCATCACCCAGCGAATCCACCCGCGCCTTCAACCGATACCATGCATTCGGTTTCCACCGGAAATTCGGTGCCGCCGTCGCCTCCGGAACCCTCAACCGCTCCAGGTTAGAACTCACCTCCAGCTTCTGGTCGTTCCCCTTCAACGCAATCAGGTAACGCTGGTTGATCAATCCCACCTCCGACATCTTCCGACGATTCCCCTCGGTCATCACGTCCGCCTCAATGGTGTAGTCATGCATGTCCGGCGTACCAATAAAGACCACTCCCCGCTGGAAAAACTTGTTGTCGATGGTCTTCGTCAAGGCCTTCGTCCCCTCCCGGTCCCTTACCTCAAACTTCACTCGCGCACCAATCCATGGCAAAGGCGGATACGCAAACGCCGTCGGCGGCTCCACAGTATTCGTCGTCATCCCCGATAACTCAAATCCCTCAAAATCCTCCAGCAACGGCGGCTGCGGCAATACCCGCCCGCGAAAGGTACCCGTCAACCCATCCAACGTCGCCTGAAAGGCCCCCGCAGATGGCACCGGATCACTCGACGCCACCAACATCCCCGCATCGTTAAAAGCAGCACTCATCCTCGCCTTCACCCGCGCCGTCGGCGGGATGTAAGCCTCCCACTTCACCTTCGTGGTGTCCTTCACCTCCTCCACCAATAACCCGTTCGCATCCAGCTTCCGAACCCGAAAACCAACCGCCTCCCCCGGATGTAATGCCACCTCCGCCGGAATAATCTGCAACCGCGTCGCCGGACCCGGCTTCGGACCCGCATCCACTTCCCCTAGCTTCGCCAGCCCCGCTGCGTTGTCGCCCGCCTCGCCAAAACAATACAGACGGCTCTTCGTCTGCAAATACAACTTGCCGTTGTAAGCAGAAGGACTCCCAAAACAACGCCCGTCCACTTCCAAATGCGTCAAAATCCGCCCCTCATCCGCACCGGGCTCGATAATGTAAAAAGCACCCTTCGTCCCCGCCTCTCCCCCAGCCTCACCCTTGCCCGCAGGATCATCCAAAATCGGCACATATAAACGCCCGTCCGCATACAGCGGACAACTGTTCCGCTGCTCAATCCCCAGCTTCACAGTCCACCGAATCTCCCCCGTCCCCGCATCCACCGCACACAAATCACCCTTCTCCGCTACCACATACACCATGCCGTCCACCAAAATCGGGGAACTCGTCGATGTCGAGATGTCGTTGCTCCATACCTCCATCTCCTCCCGCGTCGCCAAAACCGGCGCCTTCACCCCAGCCGACATCTCCGGAATCCGGAACGCCACCATCTGACCCGGCTCATACGGAGTCCCGTAAATCGCAATACATGTCTTCCCCTCCACGACCAGCACCGCCGCATTAATACCCGCCTTCCCCAATTGCACCTGCCACAACGGCTCACCCGTCAACACGTTGAAACCGGCCACACTCCCATCCCCCAAGCTCGCCACCATCACCCGCTTGCCCCCAATCCATCCCACCCAAGGATAGGAATAGGAACTGTCCTTCGGCCCCCCACCAGGACTGCAAGACCACACCAGCTCGCCTGTCCGCTTGTCGAAAGCATAAAACCGATCCCGCCCAGGCCCCTCCGCACCCCAGTTCGCCGTAATCCCCCGCGTGATCACTAAATCCCCATCCACCACCGGTGTAGCCGTCCGGCCGTTCGGAAAGGTCAAACGCCCGAACTGCTCCATCATGGAATGCTGCCACAACTCCTCCCCATCCCGCGTAAAACCCGTCAACAAACCCTGACTGCCCTGCAAATAGACGTTCCCCGTCTCCGGATCCACCGCCGGATTGGAAGTCGCATACCGCATGTAAATAATGTCGCTGAGAAAATCACTGTACATCCGACGCCACAACAACCTCCCCGTCTCAGCATCAAAACATCCCAAACCCTCCTGTAACTCCCCCTCGTCACCCCCCAAATGCCCCACCACATATAACCGACCATCCGCAATCACCGGTGTCGATCCCCCAGGAAACTCTGCCGTCCATAACGCCTCAGCCACCGACCCAATCCGCTCAGGCAATCCCCGCTCCCGTGAAACCCCACTCTGCTCCGGCCCCCGCCAACTTAACCACCCCGTCACCCCAGCCTCTAAATAACCCACTCCAGCCGCTACAACCGCAGCAGCCCCAATCCAGACTCTCAACCGGTGAATGCTCATATGCTCTTAATCCAGCGCCATAGCCCAACCCGAACCTGTCGCCAATTACAGCGCGCAATATTCGCCATGACTTGACCCAATGCAACAGAAATACTACTTACACGTATTAAATTATTCTGAAATGCCCCCGAAACACCCCACCCCACCCGAACCCCAACGCCGCCTGCCCATCCTCCTCCGACGCGCCTGGTACGGCCTCAACCAAGCCTTCCGCCGCCGAATCTCCCATACCCGCTGCACCCCGGACCAATACACCGTCCTCCGTAACCTCCACGAACTCCACCCCACCGGCCTCTCCCAAGCCCAACTCACCCGCGCCATGAGTAGCGACGCCAATACCATCGCCTCCCTCGTCCGGCGCATGGAAAACCAAAAGCTCCTCGTCCGCTCCACCGACCCCAACGACCGACGCGCCCGCCGCCTCCAACTCACCGAAAAAGGCCAAACAAAATTCGAAGAACTCCGCCGTATCGCCCTCCAACTCCAAGACGATATGCTCCAACACCTGCCCCAAAAAAATCGCGAAGCCTTCCTCCATCAACTCGAAACGCTCGCCCTCGCCTGTCAAAAAGCCTCAGAAAACACCTCCTCCCAGGATAACCCCGCCGAATGAGGATTAGTAGAGCTCGGAAAACTTAATCCAAAGTTAAGCAGAGCCCTGAATTCCCCATTGACTTGCAGCGTCTAACCCGCGAATAGAGTAGCCATATCTCACCAACTCACTTGCTATGAAAAAGATCCTCACCCTAGTCGCTGCAGTGGCCTTCGTCGCCCTCACCACCAACGTGTCGGCCGATGCCAAGGAAAACTGGGCCAAACATTGTGCCAAATGCCACGGTAAAGAAGGCGCCGGTGACACCACCATGGGCAAAAAGCTCAAAATCAAAGACTACACCAAAGCCGAAGAACAAAAGAAATTCACCGACGAAGAAGCCATCAAAGTCACCAAGGAAGGTAAAAAGGAAGGCAGCAAAACCCTCATGAAAGGCTTCGCCAGCACGCTCTCCGACGACGAAATCAAAGAACTCGTCAAACTCGTCCGCACCTTCAAAAAATAACCGGACATAAACGATCCCTCAACCGGCCCCATCCCCCCCCGGGATGGGGCTTTTCTTTATCTATCCACCAACCCAACTGTATCTCCGCCCTTCCTCCTTCGTCCTCTGCGCTTCCCGCTGACCCCTTACCGCTCTGCGCCTCCCGCTTGCCGCTTGGCTCCTGGTCACGTCCTAAATTAAAGTTGTCCCTTTTTGTCGGGAACGGTGCTGGGTTTCGGGGCGGGGAGGCGCTCGCGCGCTGGCGTAGCGCCGGCCTGGGGAGCGCAGCGACCCGCTTCGCCGCCCAGGCCGTAGCGCCCGGGTCCCCGGCGCGCGGGCGCCTCCCTCCCAGAATGCACCGACTCCGGCGTCCGATAGCCCAACGACGTGTGCAACCGCTTCTCATTATACAGCCGAACCGCTCGCTCCAGCATCCTCAGCCCCTGCGCCCGGTCCCTCATCATCCCTCCAAGTCCATACTCCTGCTTCAGGATACCGTTCACCCGCTCAGCCATCGCATTCTCCGCACAGTGGTTCTTCTCCGTCATGCTCACCTTGATCCCTCGATCCCTCAGCCTCCCCACATACTCGTGGCTCGCATACTGGCAACCCCGGTCAGAGTGGTGGATCAGTTCCGATCCCGCCGGCAGCTTCCTCAGCCCCTTCTCCAGCGCCCCAAGGCATCCCTCCGTCCCAAGACTCCACGACCCGTTCCATCCCACTATCTTGCGCGAATACATGTCCGTAATCAGCGACACATACAAAAATCCCTCCTCCGTCCTCACATACGTGATGTCACTGGCCCACATCTGGTTGGGCCCTTCGGGCTCCCTCCCCTTCACCTCGTTCCCAAATACAGGCAATACAGGCTCATAGCGCGTCGTGCTCACCCTCTCCCGCGGCAGCGGCTTGATCAGCAGATCCCGCTGCCTCATCTCCTCATACATCCGGTCCCGCCCTATCCGTATCCCTGCCTCCTGCGCACGCCGGCAAAGCTTCCGGATCCCCGCTCGCGGGTGCTCCTTCCGCTCCTCCCTCACAAACCTCGCCAGCCGATCCCCTTCCACTTCACGCCGAACCCGCTCCTTCCTCCCCTTGTAATACCCCTGCGGCGTCAGCCCAACACGCCGGCACAATCCCTTCACACTCCCAGCTCCAGCACCATGGGCTCGCCTTACCTGCTCCCGGCGACTTTTTTTTTAAACTCCTCAACGTCCGTGATCCCGGCTCGCTCCAGCGCGATCTCCAACAGCGCCCGATCCAGCGCACGCTCCGTCACCTCATCGGCCAAGGCCCTCTCCAACAACCTCACCCTCAGCTTCAGCTCCGCCTTCTCGTCTCGTTCTCTTGGACTTTCCACTCGTATCACCTTTCCTACCTTGCCACTGCCATATTTATTCACCCACCGTTGAACCGTGGAGAACCCCCCTATCCCATACTTCCTCCTCACTTCCGTATAGGTCACCCCTCCCCTCTCAACCTCCCTCACCACCTGCATCTTGAATGCCTCTCCATACCTCACTTCAGGCCTCAACTCACGCTTCGTATTCCTCATAGGCCAGTCAACCTATATCAGGACGTGACC
>JBJOII010000033.1:0-69140 GCA_046047235.1 Verrucomicrobiota bacterium
CAGATTGTGGCTACACCGGGGCTCAAGGAGTTGGGGGTTGGTGTAGTTGTGGTGGGTATTTCGGCTGCGGTGAGTGGTGTGCTGGGGGGGGCGTTGGGGGCGTTGACGTTTCGTCGGGGGGCGCGAGCGGATGCGAGTGAGCAGGGAGCATGAGGGGTGGCCGCGTGTGGTGATATTGGAGTTATTACAGGAGAAACAACATGGTGAAAGGCAAGTCACGTCGGCGGAGGAAACTCTGGGTATTTGTTGTGTTGGTGGTGTTGGTGGGGGTCGTTCTGGCGGTGGTGGCAACGCGAAAGCGCGAGGAGTTTGTCCGGGTTGAGACGGAGAAAGTGCAACGTCGCGATCTGACCGAGAAGGTTCTGGCGAACGGTCGGATTCAGCCGGTGTTGCAGGTGAAGATCAGTGCCGAGGTGAGTGGTGAGATCATTGAGTTGCCGGTGCGGGAGGGGCAGGCGGTGAAGAAGGGCGATCTGCTGGTGAAGATTAAACCGGATGTGTATGTGGCGGCGCGCCAGTCGGCTGAGGCGGGCTATTTGTCCTCGGTAAGCGGTTTGGAGTTGTCGGAAGCCAGTTTGCGAAAGGCGGAGTTGGAGTTTCGCCGCAACGAGCAGCTCTATCAGGCCAAGCTGATCGCCGAATCGGTCTATGTGGAATTCAAGACTGCCCTGGACATTGCGCGCGCGCAGGTGGAGTCGTCGAGGCATCAGGTTTCAGTGGCCAAGGCTAGTCTGGCGCGGGCGGAGGAGGAGTTATCGAGGACGACCATTTACTCTCCGTTATCGGGGACGGTGAGCCAGTTGAATTCTGAGCTTGGTGAGCGGGTGGTGGGGACGGCGATGATGACGGGGACGGAGATTATGACTGTGGCGGATCTGGATCAAATGGAGGCGCGGGTTGACATTGGGGAGATAGACATTCCGTTGATTCAGCTGGGGCAGAAGGCGAAGCTGGAGGTCGACGCGTTTCGGGATCGGGAATTTCGTGGGACTGTTTCAGAGATTGCGAACTCGGCGAAGGGGGTGGGGGCTTCAGGTGGGCAGGGACAGGAGGGGACGAAGTTTGAAGTTCGGATTCGAATTGATGACAAGGAGGCGTTCCGGCCGGGCATGACTGTCACGTGTGAGGTGGAGACGCGTTATCGTACGAATGTAGTGTCGGTGCCGATTCAGAGTGTGACCACGCGGCCGCCGAAGAAGCCGGAGGGCGAGGCGGGGGCTGCCAAGGATGGGGAGGCTGTTGAGGGGGGGGCGGCTCAGGTCGAAGAGATCCGGAATGTGAAGGGGGAGCACAAGGACAAGGCGGAAAAGCCGGTAGAGGTGGTGTTTATTGTTGAGGGTGATGTGGCGAAGATGGTGCCGGTGAAACGGGGGATAAGTGACGACGACTATTCCGAGATTGAGGAAGGGCTGGAGCAAGGGCAGGAGGTCGTCAAGGGGAGTTACCGGGCGATCATGAAGGACCTGGAGGATGGCAAGCGTGTTGTGCGTGGAGCGGAGGAGGCGAGTGCCGGGGCGAAGCCATGAGCCTGATTCGCTTAGACAAAGTGGGACGGCGGTACGAGATGGGGTCGGAGATCATCCATGCACTTCGCGAAGTCTCGGTGGAGATCGCGCGTGGGGAGTATGTGGCGATCATGGGGCCTTCGGGGTCAGGCAAATCCACCTTGATGAACCTGATTGGGTGTCTGGACACGCCGACCTCGGGGAGCTACGAGTTGAACGGGATTGATGTCAGCGACATGGACGACAACGATTTGGCGGACGTGCGCAACCGGGAGATAGGGTTTGTATTCCAGACCTTCAACTTGCTGCCGCGGGCCAATGCGTTGAGGAATGTGGAGTTGCCGTTGATTTATGCGGGGATGGAGGCGGAGACACGCCGGCAGCAGGCGGTGGATGCGCTGGGGCGGGTGGGTTTGGCGGACCGGATGTATCACAAGCCGAACGAGATGTCGGGGGGGCAGCGGCAGCGGGTGGCGGTGGCGCGGGCTTTGGTGACTGAGCCGTCCATTATCCTGGCGGACGAGCCGACCGGGAACCTCGATTCAAGGACCGGGGATGAGATCATGGGTTTGTTTGACACACTGCATGCGCAGGGGAACACGATTATTCTGGTGACTCACGAGGAGAGTGTGGCCCGGCATGCGCGCAGGATTGTTCGTATCCTGGATGGGCGGATTGCGGGGGATGAGGTTGTGGCTCAGCGTTGATACTTTCTGGTGAATGTTTTGAGACAACTTTGGGAGGGGTTGTGGATTTCGTGGGATGCGATTCGGGCGCACAAGCTGCGTTCGACGCTGACGACGCTGGGGATTGTGATTGGGGTGGTGACTGTGACCGTAATGGCGACGGCGATTAACGGGTTACATGCTTCGTTTATGCAGAGCATTTCGACTTTGGGGACGGATGTTTTGTATGCCACACGGATCAACTGGATGGTGGATTCCCATGAGGAGTGGATGAAGGTTTCGCGGCGGCCACAGATCACGTGGGACCAGGTGAGTCGGGTGGCGAAGGAGATGCGTCTGGCGCAGGCGGTGGCGCCCTTTGTTCAGACGCAGCGCGGGGTGGAGTATGGGGAGCGGAATTCTTCGAGCGTGAACGTGATAGGCACCTCGGACCAGTATCAATTTACGGGTGCCTCGGAGGTGACGGAGGGGCGTTTTTTTTCTGCGGAGGAGTCTGATGGGGGGCGGCCGGTTTGTGTAGTGGGGAACATGGTGGCGACGAACCTGTTTGTCCGGGAGAGTGCTTTGGGCAAGCGGATTAAGATAGGGGGACGTCCCTATCAGGTTGTGGGAGTATTGGAGAAGCAGGGGCAGGTGTTTGGATCGTTCAGTTTGGACAACCAGGTGATTATTCCGGCGCGGCAGTTTACGGCGGAGTTCTGGCGGAATCCGGATTTTCAGATTCATGTGAAGGTGGGGGATTTGGCGAAACTGGAGGATGCCTATGAGGAGTTGCGGGGTGTTTTACGGAAGGTCCGGCATGTGCCTCCGGGGGTGGAGGACGACTTTGCGGTGGAGCGTCAGGAGAGTGTGTTGAAAGTGATCAACCGGGTGACTTCGATTATGGCGGGAGTGGGTTTTTTCATCACTGGGCTATCGCTGTTCGTTGGGGGGATCGGGATCATGAACATCATGTATGTTTCGGTGGCGGAGCGGACGCGGGAGATTGGGATTCGCAAGGCGATTGGTGCGAAGCGGAGGGCGATATTGATCCAGTTCTTATTGGAGGCCGCCTCGATTTGTCTGTTGGGAGGCGTGATTGCTTTGGGTATTGCCTGGCTGGTGACGTTGTTGCTGGGGCGATTTATGCCGGCGACGATGAGTTTGCCGATTGTGGGTGTGGCATTGGTTGTTTCCCTGGTGACGGGGGTGTTATCGGGATTCTTCCCTGCCTGGCGGGCAGCGAAGATGGATCCGGTGGAGGCTTTGCGGAATGAGTAGGCGCGAGGGCAAGCATCGAGTGGGGCGTGGCGTGGTATGGCGTGCGGAGTTAAGGGAGAGTACGCTGATGGCGTTATCGGCCATTGCGGCGCACAAGTTGCGGTCGGCGCTGACCTTGCTGGGGGTCTTGGTGGGGGTGTTCTCGATTGTGGTGGTGATGACGGCGATTCGGGTGTTGCAGAGCAACGTGGAGAGTGAGCTTAGCCAACTTGGGGTGAACACTTTTCAGGTGCAGAAGTGGCCTGGAGTTTATTTTGGTGGCCCTGAAGGTTTTGAGAAGTTCTGGCGTCGGAAGAACATCACCTACGAGGATGGTTTGGCGGTTGAGAGTCGGGCTGATTTGGCGGCGCATGTTGGGGTTGAGACGCGTTTTTGGGGGGGGCAGGCGGTATCGGACTATGCCGAGACGCCTCCGAACGTGACGTTGTATGGGGCGACTCCCGGGGGCTTTCCGGCGCGAAACTGGGCGGTGGCTGAGGGACGCGCATTGATGGCGTCGGATATTGATAGTCGACGCAACGTGTGCGTGCTGGGGGGCGGGTTGAAGCAGGTTTTGTTTCCGTTTGGATCTGCTTTAGGGCAGCGGGTGAAGTTTGACGGGATCAATTACCTGGTGGTGGGTGTGCTGGAGGAGAAGGGGGCCTTGCTGGGTGGGGAGCAGGACAATTTTGGGATCATCCCATTGACCACGGGGTTGGACCGTTATGGGCGATGGTGGCGGAGTTTGTCTATCCTGGTGCAGGCCCGGAGCCAGGGCCGGTATGACGATGCATTGGAGCAGGTTCGGGGGATCTTGCGCACGGCGCGAAAAGTAGAGCCGGGGGAAGAGGACGATTTTGAGATTTTCTCCAACGACAGTCTGATTAACCAGTTCAAGTCGTTTACATTGACCGTGCGTATTGGGGCTGGGGTAGTGAGCAGTATTGCGTTGTTGGCGGCAGGGGTAGGGATCATGAACATCATGCTGGTGTCTGTGACGGAGCGGACGCGGGAGATCGGGATCAGGCGGGCGGTTGGAGCGAAGAAGCGGAACATTATCGTTCAGTTCATTACTGAGGCGATTGTTCTCTGTGAGGTGGGTGGCTTGGCGGGCGTGTTGTTGGGGGTGATTACGGGGAACCTTGCTGCTTTGGCGTTCAAGGTTCCGCCGGTGGTTCCATTGGACTGGGTGGTTTTGGGGCTGGTGATCTGTTCGGTGGTGGGGGTGGTATTTGGCACCTATCCAGCGGTGAAGGCGGCGAATTTGGATCCGATTGAGTCGTTGCGGTATGAGTAGGGAGTTGGGGTTAGAACTGCTAAAGCACACCTGTGGGCGCGGAGCGGGGTGGGGATCAGCCTCTCACCCTGGTGGTGGACCTGAGGTGGAGCTTGGGTTTGGGCTTGGGGAACTCGCCTCTCCAGATCATCGGGCGGTGCGAGTCAGCAGGGCTGGGAGAGGGAGAGGAGTTCCTGTTCCGTCAGGGGGCGTTTGTGTCCCGGGGCTGTATTTCCCAACTGGATTGGTCCTATGGAGAGGCGGGTGATGGAGCGGGTTCGGATGCCGAAGGCGGCGAGGAGGCGGCGGACTGTGACCCCACGGTCCCGATGAAGTGTGAGTTCGAGGCAACTGTTACCGGAGGGTGTGCAGGCGGCTTTGGCATCGGCTGCAGCCATGAAATCCCCGTAATCGGTTACGCCGCGCTTGAGCCGGGAGAGTAGGGCGTCGTCTACCTTGCGTTCGATTTCAACACGGTAGGTGACTGGCAGGCGTCTGATGGCGGCTGCAGCCCGGGTATGGGCGTGGGTATCTGTGGTCAGCAGTTGGAGTCCGCTATCGCCATTACTGAGCAAGCTGAGAATGGGGTGTGAGCCATCCGATACCAGGTTGACCGGGGAGTCGTGTTGGGGGGGCTGGTGCAGCACCGTTACGAGAGAGAGCAACGCAGAGATCTCCCGAGCCGATTCAGAGTCGGGTTTTGTAGCATCGGATGTCTTTGCATCTGCCAGCATGACCGCGGCGAAGATGCCACATTAGGCACTCCATGCCAGAGGAAATATCATCACGTGTGGTTTTGCGGGGGTTTTGAGAGGTGCGAGCGGCCTGCTCAAAAGCGCAGAGAGTCAATTTTCTGCCGGATCTCCGGGGGCATGGAGATCAGGGGTGGCCATTCGCGTTGGAATCCTTCTCCAGGCATTTTGCGAGTGGCGTCGATCCCCATTTTTGAGCCGATTCCGACGGCGGGAGTGGCGTGGTCCAGGACGTCTGCGGGTCCCCGGCTGAGGAGGCTGTCCCTTTGGGGATCGGTATTGGAGCAGATTCGGAATAGCACGGCGCTGGTGTTATGCACATCGACATCCTCATCGACGACGACGATGTATTTGCTGAACATCATCTGTCCCATGCCCCAGAGGCCGTGCATGATTTTATAGGCCTGCATGGGGTAGGTTTTCTTGATGCTCACGAAGACGAGATTATGGAAGACTCCCTCGGCGGGCAGGGCGATATCCACGATTTCGGGGAAGTTCATACGGAAGACCGGGAGGAAGAGCCGGACTGAGGCTCCGCCCATGTAGAAGTCTTCCATGGGGGGGATGCCGACGATCGTGGCGGGGTAGACCGCGTCTTTGCGGTGGGTGATGGCAGTGACGTGGAAGACGGGGTAGGGGTCGGGGAGCGTGTAGAAGCCGGTGTGATCTCCGAAGGGACCTTCTTCGCGGAGGGGTTCGAGGGGATCGATGTAGCCTTCGATCACGAAATCGGCGTTGGCGGGCACGAGAAGGTCGTTGGTTTCGCAGCGAACGAGTTCGACGGATTTACGGCGCAGATATCCGGCGAGGAGGTATTCGTCGAGGCCGTCGGGCAGCGGGGCGGTAGCAGCGAAAGCGAACAGCGGGTCGCCTCCGAGGACAATGGCAACCGGCATTCGGGTGCCTGTTTCGTAGTAACGGCGACCATGGCGAGCTCCGACTTTTTGGAGCTGCCAGTGCATGCCGGTGGTGCGGTCGTCGTAGATTTGGATGCGATACATGCCGACGTTGCGTTCGCCGGTATCCGGGTCCTGGGTCACAACGCTGGGCAGGGTCACGAAGCGGCCGCCGTCGTGTGGCCAGCATTTGAGGATTGGGAGGTCGAGCAGTGTGGGGGTAAGTCCTGTATGGGGTGGGGATTGGACTGACGGTGCTGGAGGCCAGGCTTCCGTGTGAGTTGGGGGGGCATCGAATTTCTGTATGACGTCCTTGCAGGGTCCGCTACGCACCTTTTTGGGTCTGGCGTGGCGGAGTTCGAGGGCGGTTCCGAGGAGTTTGACTGCGTCTTTGACTGAGGTGGGGGGCTTGGCCTTCATGAGGCTGCCCAATTCATTTGCTACGTCGTCGACTGAGTCGGCGCCGAGGGCGAGGGCCATCCGTTTCCAGGAGCCGAGCAGGTTGATGGCCAGCGGGAAGCGGCTGATTGTGCCGTTGACCGTGGGCTTTTCGATGAGGAGGGCCTTGCCGCCGCCGGGGGCTTTCATCTGGCGGTCGGCGAGTTCGGTGATTTCCAGCTCTGTGGCGACCGGTTCACTCACGCGAATGAGTTCGCCGGTTTCCTGCAGTCGCTGGACGAACGCACGGATGGAATCGAATGCCATGGGGGAGGTGCTTCTAACGGCTGCCGGGCTTGACTGCGGGTATGGAAGCGAGATCCGGGGGCAGAGCGTCGGGGGCGAAGGTCTCAACTTGCATCCTGAGCAGGCTGAACATGGGGACGCCGAGGTCCAGCGTACCGTTTGAGCGGTCGACGACGACGGCTACTGCCTGGATGTTGGCCTGATGTTCCCGGGCGATTTCGAGGGTTTCCTGGACGCGGCCGCCTTTGGTGACCACATCCTCGACGATGGCTACTTGTTCGCCGGGGGTGATGCGGAATCCGCGTCTGAGGACGAGTTTGCCTTCTTCCTTTTCGACAAAGATGAATCGGCAGCCGAGCTGGCGGGCGACTTCCTGACCGATGACGAGGCCGCCCATGGCAGGGGCGATGACGGTGCGGATTTTGAGCTGCCGGATTCGGTTGGCGAGTGCGCCGCCCAGGTGCTCGACGATGGGCATTTCCTGGAGGGCTTGGGCGCATTGAAAGAACTGACGGCTATGCAGCCCGCTACGCAGGATGAAATGGCCTTCGAGGAGAGCCCCGGTTTGGCGGAAGACTTCCAGAACTTCGGTTTCTGTCATTGGCGCGAATGTAAGGTGGCTTTGATTGAGGTCAAAGAGGAAAGCGTTGGGGGGAGGGAAAATTGAGGGGAGGCAGGTGTTCCGGCTTGTTGGAGCGGGCGGGTCGTGTGCGCCGGGGGATGTGAAAGTGAGCGTGTTCTTGCGGGAGCGCGAGACTTGGCCTAGAACAGTCCTCTTTCACGTTGAATCGTTGGTAGTCTGGTCGCGTCGAACCTGGGTGAATGGTATGAGCGAGGATTTTGGGCAGCTGAATCGCAGGCAGTTTTTGGGGTCCATGGGCCTGGTTGGGGCAGGTCTGGCCGTTCCGGCGCTTCGTGTGCGGAGTGCGGGTATCGGTGAAGGCGTTCGCGAGGGAGTTCGGGTGGGGTGTATCGGGGTGGGAAACCAGGGCAAGCCCCTGATGCTGCAGAACCACCTGAACGTGGTGGCGGTGTGCGATGTGGACCGCGTTCGGATGGAGTCGGCGAAGAAGGAAATAGAGTCGAGGACTGGGCGAAACTGTCAGGCTGAGGTTGACTACCGGAGGTTGTTGGACAGCAAGGAGCTGGATGCGGTTGTTGTGGCCACGCCCGACCATTGGCATGCCCTGCAGACCATTCATGCGGTTCAGGCGGGGAAGCATGTCTACGTGGAGAAGCCGTTGAGTTTGGTGGTGGAGGAGGGGCGTTTGATGGTGGATCATGCGCGCAGAGCGAAGAGGATCGTTCAGGTAGGCAGCATGCAACGATCTGACTCGAGGTTCCGTTTGGCTTGCGAGCTGGTCAGATCGGGGCGGATTGGCAAGTTGTTGACGGTTCAGGTCGGGCTTCCGGGGGTCAACTATGATGCGGGGCTGGTGCCTGACAGCGATCCCCCGGCCGAGCTGGACTACGAACTCTGGTTGGGACCGGCGCCGTATCGGCCTTACAACCGGAATCGTGTGCACTACAATTTTCGTTTCTTCTGGGATTATTCCGGAGGGCAGATGACCAACTGGGGGGCGCATCACTTGGACATTGCGCAGTGGGGGTTGGGAATGGATGAAAGCGGTCCATTGACGGTGGAGGGGCGGGGGGACCCTGATCCGGGGGGTGAGTATGAAGTGTTTAGCCAGGCGGAGATCACCTACACGTATGCGAACGGGGTCCAGGTGCTTTGCGGGTTGGGTACGGGCATGAGGGGCGGGGTAACCTTTGAAGGGGATCGAGGATGGATTCATGTGAATCGCGGGAAGCTGGAATCCGATCCCAAAGATCTGGTGGAGGAACCCCTTAAGGACAGTGACGTGCATCTTTACCGGAGCGAGAACCACCACGACAACTGGTACGAGTGTATCAAGAGTGGTCGGCTGCCGATTTGCGACGTTGAAACGGGCCATCGATCCGCCACCGTTTGTCATTTGGGCAACATCGCCGCCCGGTTGGGGAGGAAACTGCAATGGGAGCCGGGGCGCGAGGAGATTCTGGGGGATGCGGAGGCTTCGAAGCTGCTCGGCAAGCTTTACCGCGCTCCTTGGCGTTTGCCGAAAGTCTAATGAAAACCAAGCTGATGGAAAAGTGGGCTCCGGTGCTTGTTCTGGCTGGTGTGATGAGCGTTGTGCAGGTCGTGCCAGCGGCGGACCCGGGCTGGGAGGAGCTCTTTGACGGACGGACGTTACGGGGCTGGCAGGCGGCGGAGCATCCGGAGTCTTTTAGTGTGGTGGACGGCTCGATTGTGTGTGTGGGGGAGCGTGCGCATTTGTTTTATGAGGGTGTTGGGGGTTCCGCTTCATTTCAGGATTTTGAGCTTCAGGCAGAAGTCATGACACGGCCGGGGGCGAACTCCGGGATCTATTTTCACACGGCGTATCAGGATAGCGGCTGGCCTGACCTGGGCTTTGAGGTGCAGGTGAACAACAGCCAGAAGCAGCATGGGGATTATCTCGAGTTGAAGAAGACGGGGAGCCTGTACGGTGTGCGCAATGTGCACAAGGTCCTGATGCCGGACAACGAATGGTTCCGGGTTGGGGTGCATGTGCGTGGTCGTAATGTACAGGTGAGGTTGAATGAGCAGCTGGTGGTGGATTACTGGCAGCCGCTGCAGGACGTGAGTTTATCGGCGGGCAGCCTGATGAGGCTGGGACGAGGGACATTTGCGCTCCAGTGCCATGATCCTGAGAGTCGGGTATACTACCGTAATCTCCGGGTCCGGAGGCTTCAGGGCGCCGGGACTGCGCCCGCGGAGGAACCGGTGGTGGATGCGGCTTACGTGCGTCAGCTTGAGCTGGCGGAGGAGAATTTCCCGTTGATCAACCTTCATGCGCATTTGAAGGGCGGGTTGACGCTGGACGAAGTGGTTGCGGACTGGCTGGCGACGGGGATCAACTATGGCATCGCGGTGAATTGCGGGGTGGGGTTTCCCGTGACCAACGATGCTGCGGTCTTCGAGTTTGCGGATCAGGTCCGGGGTGCTCCGGTGTTCCTCGCCATGCAGGCTGAGGGGCGGGAGTGGGTAAACATGTTCTCGAGGGAGGCCCGCCGCAGGTTTGACTACGTGTTCACCGATTCCATGACTTTCACGGATGCGCGGGGAAAGCGAACGCGGCTTTGGATGCCTGATGAAGTGTATGTGGGTGATCCTGAGGCGTTCATGGATTATCTGGTGAAGCAGGCGGTGGCGATTCTCTCCAACGAGCCCATTGATGTTTATGTGAATCCAACATTTCTGCCGGAGGAGATTGCGGGAGACTATGACCGGCTCTGGACGGACGATCGCATGATGCAGGTGATTCGTGCGGCGGTGGATCATGAGGTGGCGATTGAGATCAACGGCCGCTACCGGTTACCCGGCGAGCGTTTCATTCGGATGGCGAAGGAGGCAGGCGCGAAATTTACTTTCGGGACCAATAACGGAGGTCGCGACCTGGGATCCCTGGACTACTGTCTGGAGATGCAGCGCGAGTGCGGACTGCAATGGCAGGACATGTTTGTCCCGGGTGTGACGGCGTTGGCGAAGGCGCATCGATAACCGGGCGGTGCTCTCTCAATGGCGTTTACCGGGATCGGGGTGGATTCTCCGCTCCTGCCGCATGGTGGCCCTCTCGCCGGTTTTTGGGGACAAGCACCCCTTGGCGACGCTTTTGGGGCTGTCGATTTGAATCGACAAGTGTTGTTGCCTCCCCTTGAAGTATCAGGCTCCGTCTTAATTCAGGCGGGTGAGTTTTTAGGATACGAGAAGCATGAACAGCAGTTCCAAGGATAAGGCGGAATCGAGTTCGGGATCCCTTGCCGGGCGGGGTGACTGGGGGCGGGTTAAGCAGGGGGCAGCCCTTGCGGGTGTTTGCAGTGGGTTGGCGAAAACGACAGGCTTTTCCGTCCTTTTGTGGCGGGCACTGTTCATTCTGGCATCCGGATTATTCGGGCTTGGGGCGGTGGCATATGGAGTGTTGTGGGGGGTGATGAAGAATGATCCGTTGCCGGACGAGCGGGTGGAGCCTCTTTTTCGTCGAATCGACTGGGTGACTGCGGGTGTGACGACTGCGGTTGTTCTTCTGGGCTACCTTTTCACTCTGGCGCCTGATCTGACCCTGGAGGATTCCGGGGAGTTGGCGGTGGGTTCCTTTTATGCCGGTGTTCCGCATCCTCCGGGCTATCCGGTTTGGACGATTTACACTTGGCTGTTTACGGTTCTGCTGCCCTTCTCAAACATTGCGTGGAGGGTTGCGGTATCATCCGCGGTAGCGGCCGCGTTTTCTTGTGGTCTGGTTGCATTAATTGCGTCCAGGGGCTGCAGCCTGATCCTGGAAAGTCTCGAGGAGTTCCGTCAGTTGGCGCGACGGTGGGAGAATGCCTTGTGCATGAGTGCGGGCTATGTCGCCGGCATGTTGATTGGCTTTAACGGGTTTCTTTGGAGTCAGGCGGTCATTGTCGAAGTTTACACCCTGAGCTTGCTGTCTTTCATGGTGACCATGGCGACGTTGCTGCGCTGGATCTATGCCCAGGACCAGCTGCGCTACCTATACCTGTCGCTCTTCATGTTTGGCATTTGCGTGACCAACCATCAGACGCTGATTGTTGCGGCCATGGGGATCGAGCTGGGGATTGCAGCTGCGCGTCCGCGTTTGGGGCGGGATTTGTTTGCCATCAACAGCATTCTGTTTCTCTTTGGCCTGCTGGCGAAGTCGCGTCACTGGGTGACTGCCTTTGAGCAGAACGGCCCGCTCTACGCCATTTTCCTGCTCATCGGCATAGGGTCCATCGCTGCCTATGCTTACCTGGCATTCAGGACCGGTGAACTGGTGCATCGGCAGACGATGTCGATTGGCATCTGCATGGGGTTGTTCTGGATTCTCGGGGCATCGCTTTACTTCTACATGCCCCTGGCTTCGATGACGAATCCCCCGATGAACTGGGGATATGCGCGGACATGGGAGGGCTTTCTGCATGCTCTGACTCGAGGTCAGTATGAGCGGACGAATCCGACGAGTGATTTGGGTCGGTTCATGGACCAGTTGTCGATGTTGTTGGACGGGGCGGTGGATGAATTCAACCTGGTTTACCTGGTGATTGCTTTGCTGCCGTTCTTTTTCTTCATGCGGATGAAGCAGCGGGAGAAGGCCTGGTTGCTGGGTTTGGTGGGCATGTATCTCTGTCTTGCGGTGCTGTTGATTGTCTTGCTGAATCCGGCGGCTGATCGGCAGAGCCGGGAGATGAACCGGGTGTTCTTCGTTGCCTCGCACGTGATGATCTCCCTGTGTGTCGCCTATGGGCTGGCGATCTTCGGGGCCCTGCTGGCGACCCAGTATAAGGATTACCGGTCCCTCGCGGTTTATGGTGGGGCCGTGGCTTCGGCCATGGCCTTGTTTGCTGTCACGGTGACTTTTGCGAACGAGCAGGAGTCGATGATGGCTTCGTGGGGTTTGTTCAGCCTTTCGCCGAGCTGGGATCCGCTTGTCCGGTTTACCAGCGTCTTCATTCTGGTGCTGGCCGTGGGTGCAACCGCGCTTTTTATTTTCTCGAAGGAGCGCATCTCACTGGCGGCGCTCATCGCCGTGTTCGTGGTCATGCCGGTGGAGTCGATCCTGTCGCATTGGTCGGACAACGAGCAACGCGGGCACCTGTTCGGCTTTTGGTTTGGTCACGACATGTTTGAGCCGCCTTTCGAGCTCTATCCCTCGATGGAGGAGAATGCGATCCTGTTTGGGGGGACGGATCCGGGCAGGTTCTGTCCCACTTACATGATCTTCTGCGAGAGCTTTCTGCCGGCCCGGTGCAAGCGGGACCCGGAGTTTGATCGTCGGGATGTGTATATTATTACTCAGAACGCCCTGGCAGATCAGACTTACCTGAGCTACATCCGGGCGCACTACTTCCGCAGTTCGCAGGTGGATACCCCCTTTCTGCAGGGGATGGTTGGTGGAATTCAGGAGAAGTTGATGGATCGGGACCAATTGGAGCGGAAGTACTCAGGCATGGCCCATCGCACCAATGGATTGGCCAAGGCAGTGGGTGGTTTGAAGACGATCCTAAGGCCGATCGACAACGTGATCACCGAGTGGGGTGCAGGTGTGGAGAAGGCGAGGCGTGAGGAGGGGGTTTATCCGCCCAAGGAGATTTACACCCCGACCCTGGAGGATCATGGGCGCTGCATGGCGGACTATTTTTCGGACGCGGACCGTCGTCGGCAGCTCGGGCAATTGAAGCCTGGTGAAAACGTAGCCATTGGGTCGGACGGCAAGCTGCAGGTTGCGGGGCAGGTATCGGTGATGGCGATCAACGGTTTGTTGACGAAAGTGATTTTTGACAACAACCCGGACAACGAGTTCTACGTGGAGGAGAGTTTTCCTCTCGACTGGATGTTCCCGCATCTCGAGCCGTTTGGGATCATCATGAAGATTAATCGCGATCCCCTGGTGGAGATGACGCAGGAGCAGGTGGACCGCGACCACGAGTTTTGGAGCCAGTATTCCGAGCGTCTGATTGGCAACTGGATCACGTATGATACGCCAGCCTCCGAGATTTGTGACTTTGCCGTGAGGGTATATGAGCGAAAGAACTACGATGGCTTTTTGGGTGATCGCAAATTCGCCCGGGACAAGCAGGCGCAGAAGTCATTCTCGAAGCTGAGGAGTTCCATTGGCGGTCTTTATCTCTGGCGCATGAACAACATTCAGAATCCGGAGGAGAATGCACGGATGCTGAAAGAGGCCGAGTTTGCCTTGAAGCAGGCGTTCGCGTTTTGCCCGTACAGCCCTGAGGCGGTCTACCGCTACACTGATTTGCTGGCCCGCTCCGGACGACTGGAAGATGCGGAACGTGTGGCGGAAACATGCTTGCGATTCGATCAGGACAACCCGTCGATTCAGGGCTTGCTGTTTCAAGTGCAGCAGATTCGTCAGGGCAGGGTGGCCCTGGCTGATCCATCGACCTCCACGAGCCAGGTTGATCTGGCGAATCTGGAGCAGGAATACGCGGCTAACCCTGCGAATGGCGACGTGGCGTTCCGGTTGGCCAGTCAGTATTTGAAGCAAGGCAAGAGCGATGCAGCGGTCAAGGTGCTTGACGACCTGGGGAGCCGGCCTGATGCGGATCTCAACACGGTGCTCTCGGTGGCTACAGTATTTGCCCAGCTGGGCAAGGGGCAGCTTCTGGAGAAGATGCTGGCGAGGATGGTTGCGCTGGCACCGGAGAACCCCGAAGCCTGGTATGATCTTGCCTCTACTCAGGCGGTCATGGGCAAGCCGGACGAAGCGATGAAGAACCTGTTGCAGGCAATCCGGCTTTCGGATGCCCGGCGTCAACAGGACGCGAACGCGAGGGATCTGAGGCTGGATGCGATCACCAACGGGGGGTTTGCCTCGCTGCGGGAGAGGGACGATTTCAAGTCAATGGTGAGCCCTCCCTAGGGCGCGAACCCTTGAGGCGCAGGCAGTCTGCGCTCCGCGGAATGGGCTGGGTGAACTCAACCTTTGAGGTTTAGCTCGCTGGGATTCTGGGAGGCTGTTGACTTTCGTAACTGAGGACGGACAGGCAATACAAAGCCGCTGTTTCACTCCGAAGCACCAGCGGGCCGAGGCTGATTGGCAGAGCTCCGACATTGCGGATGGCATTGATCTCCGCCGGGGTGAAGTCACCCTCAGGTCCGATCCATATTTGGATCGTTGCCGGGTTGCGTTTGTGTTCTGCGCGGAAGGTGTCAAAGGCTTTGGCCGGGTTGCGGGCATCCGGCTGCAGTGAGGCCAGGAGCGTGAGTTCCGGGTGGTTCTCGCTCGCGATGCAAGCGGCTATTGGCAACGGAACAGCGACATCAGGCAGCCAGGCCGTGCCGCACTGCTTGGCGGCCTCGATAGCAATACTGCGCCACTTGGCGGCCTTCTGGCTGGCACCGCTGCCGTCCAGGAGCGAGACGGTTCGCTCGGAGAGGACGGGTAGTATTCTGCTGGCCCCCAGTTCAGTGGCCTTCTGGATGATGGTCTCCATCGATCGCGGTTTCGTAACCGCTTGTATGAGCGTGATGGCGCAGGCGGGTCGAGGTGTTTGTTGTCGCTGGAGGACACGGATGCGGACCGAACGCTTGTCCAAGTCAACCAGTTCACCGAGGATTTCTTCGCCCTCGCCATTCAGCACGACGGCGCGGTCGCCAGGCCGGCACCGGAGCACCTTGGCTGCGTGATGGGCCTCAGCTTCCGGCAGCAGGATTTCCGATCCTCGGGTTGCTTCTGGGGGGGCGAAGAACCGATGCATACGTGGATGCGTGCGGGGACCCTAGGAACCTGCCCGGAAGAAGTCTTTTGCGCGTTCGAAGAATGAGCGTGATCGTGGATTCACGCTCTCATCACAGAGGTCCGCGAACTCCTGGAGCTTCTGCCGCTGGGCGGTATTGAGTTTGGTCGGGACCTCAATCGTGACGCGCACATGGAGGTCTCCTGTTCCGTAGCCCTGCACGTTGCGGACACCTCGTCCCTTGAGCCTGAAGACGGTGCCGCTTTGTGTTCCGGCGGGAATCTTGATCAGTGCGCTGCCAGCGAGGGTGGGCACTTCGAGTTCCGTTCCCAGCGTGGCTTGCACGAAACTAATCGGGACTTCGCAGAGGAGATCGTCTCCCTCACGTTCAAACAGTTCGTGGGGTTTGACGTGGAGGATCACGTAGAGATTCCCGGATGGACCTCCGCGGAGTCCTGCTTCGCCGTTGCCTGCAGAGCGGAGGCGTGAACCGGTATCCACTCCGGGAGGGATTCGAAGGGTGATTTTTGAGACTTTCTCACGGCGACCTGAACCCCGGCAGCTGCGGCAGGGATTCTCGATTACAGCACCGGTGCCCTCACAGCGGGGGCAGGTCTGGGCGATACTGAAGATGCCTCGTGACGACACGACCTGGCCTCGGCCACCGCAGGTTTGACAGGTTTTGCGTGAGGAACCGCTGGAGGCGCCGGTGCCGTTGCAGGTATCGCAATTATCCTGCTTGGAAATGCTGATCTGCTTTTCGCAGCCGAGCGCGGCTTCGCGGAAGGTGATTTCCAGGTCGTAGCGCAGGTCGGCACCACGCTGGGGGCCACTGGGATCGGAGCGTTCGCCTCCGCCGAAGAGATCTTCAAATATGCTGCCGCCACCACCTCCGCCGCCGAAGACTTCACGGAAGATGTCGAACGGATCGTGGAATCCGCCGCCTCCGCGCGAAGCTCCGGCACGCGCGCGGGGATCAAAGGCGGAATGGCCGTACTGGTCGTAGGCAGCGCGGCGCTGTGGATCGCTCAGAGCTTCGTAGGCTTCCCCCAGCTCCTTGAATTTCTCCTCTGCTTCCTTGTCGCCCGGGTTTTTATCCGGGTGATACTTCACGGCGAGCTTGCGGTAGGCCTTTTTGATTTCCTCCGGGGTGGCGGATTTCTGGACGCCTAGAATCTCGTAATAATCGCGTTTGGCCATCGCAGTAATGGGGTTCCAGTGGGGATCAGGATGCTGAGGGTGCTTTGGCCACGACGACGGTGGCAGGGCGGACCAAGCGTTCATGAAGCTTGTAGCCCTTGCGGACCTGGTGCAGCACCTGGCCTTCCGGAACCTCGGAGGTTTCGTGCTGGGCTACGGCTTCGTGAACGTTGGGATCGAAGACCTGGCCGGTGGCGTCGATTTCCTCGACTCCTGAGTCTGTCAGCGCAGATCGGAGCTGGCCATGCACCATGGCGACGCCTTCCTGCAGGGAGGCGATGGAAGCGGCGTCACCATTCTGGCTGGCCTCCAAGGCCTTTTCGAAGCTGTCCAGGACAGGGAGGAGCTTTTCCACCACGCCTTGGGCGGCGTATCGCACCGCTTCCTGGCGTTCGCGAGTGGCCCGGCGGCGGTAATTCTCCAGCTCGGCCTTGGAGCGCAGGTAGAGATCCCAGTTTTCCTCGGCCTTGGCGGCTTTTTCCTGCAGGAGGCGGGTCTCCTCCGGGGCAAGCGGGTTGTCACCAGCCGTTGGTGCCTGGTCTTGTGCGGTACTACCGTTCGCAGTGGGGGTTGGGTCGGCTTCGTTGCCAGTGGCTTGCGACTCAACGTCTTGCGTTGTGTTCTTCTCTTCTGTCATAGACTCAAATTCAAAGGAGCGAGGAACATACACAAGGACGGGCGTAAGGGCAACACCCGCACGGGGGTGAACCGCTGGTCAGGCGGTTGCGTCTGAGTCGGCCATGATTTGTGCGTAGGAGCTCCGGATGGCGGCGCGGTGGGTGCTGATGTCCTTTAATAGTGCATCGGCGTTGTGGAATCCACAGCGGACGGCAACCCGGTGCAGCGGCGCAGGATCCGTTGGGAGTACGGACTCGCCGGCGAAGCTCCAGCGTCTGAGTATGCATTCGATTCGGAGCAGCTGGCGATAGTGGCTGAGCAGGTCATTTGCTTGAGCCGCTTCGACATGGCCTTGATCACGGGCGCTCTCGATAGCCCGGATGGTGTTGGGCTCGTGAATGCCATGGCCTAGGCACAGTGACTGCGCGAGAAACTCAACGTCTACGAGGCCGCCCGAACCGGTTTTGATGGCCAGAGCCTCCTGTCCTTTCGGGGTGCGCTCAGTCTCGATACGAGTGCGCATGTGGTGGATGTCCCGCCGCCAATCTTCCTTGTAAGCCTGAATGTCGGGGCGGGGGTGGCGAAAGTCGCTGAGCCCTCCGACGATTTGTTCGAAAGCCTTTCCGGTCTTCGTGTCGCCGGCCACGGCGCGGGACCGGGATGCGGCCTGTATTTCCCAAAGCATCGCGCGTTGGCGGTAATAGTCCTCGTAGGCCTTGAGGGTGTTCACGAGAAGGCCCTTCTCGCCATCGGGACGCAGGCGCGCATCGGTCGAGAACGCGACACCATATGCCGTGGGGAGCGAGAGCAGCTCCATGACTTCGGCGGCGAGGCGTTGGAGCTTGTGAAGGTTGCGGGTGCGGGAAGGAGCGACAAACACAATATCCAGGTCGGAACCGTAGGTAAGTTCGCTGCCGCCAAGTTTGCCCAACCCGATGATAGCGAAGGGTGGCGTCCTGAGTTTGTGCCTTCGCATGACGGCCTCAAGCGCATACTGGAGGCAGGCATCCGCCAGTCCCGACAGTTCGATGAGGTTGAGCTCGAAGTCGACCATTCCGAGGATATCGCGGAGGCCGAGGCGCATGAACTCCGCACGGTGGTAGCGCCGTATCCAGTTGGGCTGGTCCTCATCCGCGCAGCCGTGTCGGAGTTCGTGGAGGATCTGGTCGCCGGACTTGCGTCGACGCAACTGCCCGCTGAGCATCAGGTCCTCGACCAGGTCGGGGGTGTGGATGGCGGTCTCGGCGAGGAACTCTGAGCGATCGAAGAGGAGCAGGAGCAGTTCGAAAACCGAGGGGTTTCTGGACCAGGCTTCATAGAGCATGCTGCGTGAGCCATAGGCGGAAACGTAGCTGTCCAGGCGGGCAAGCACGCGATCGGGATCCGACAACGGTGTGCGTGGCCATTGGGCGTTGCCCTGGTCGTCTACCTGGGGGCAGAGCTGCAACATTTGGTGCATGAGTCCACGCGCCAGCTTCACTGTTCGCGGTGAAACATGGATATAGCCGGGGCCCTCAATGAGCGTGCGCAGGATATTCAAGCTCTTGTCGACCTGAGTGAAGGAGTGCCGTTGCAGCAGGGCTTTCCACGCTTGGGCATCTTCAGAGAAATCGGAGGGAAGCGGCAATACCTCGGTATCGTTGGAGAGTTGCACCACTGCTTCGTAGTGCTTTCTGACGCATGCTGTGTGTGCTGCGAGGGCTCTTGAAAATGCCAATGGCTGCTCGAAGCCCAGGCCCCTGGAAAGCTGGCGCACCTGCGTGGTGTCATCGGGGATGGTATGCGTCTGGCGGTTGTCCTCCATCTGGAGCCGGTGTTCGACCCGGCGCAGGAAGCAGTAGGCTTCGGCGAGGCAGTCGGTGGCCTCCACCTCCAGTACGTGATACTGGGCCATCTTGGACAGAGTGGGCAGGGTTTGGGAGTTCTGGAGGAACGGATGCCGGCCACCCTGAAGCAGCTGCAGACTCTGCACGATGAACTCGATCTCCCGAATCCCGCCTCGTCCGAGTTTGACGTTGCGGTCCAGCTCGCCACTCCTGACGACCTCATTCTCAATACGGCGTTTCATCGCCGCGATTTCACCCAGCACCTGCGTGGGGAGAGATCTGGGATACCTGAAGGGTTGGATCATCTCCATGAACTCGCCCGCCAGGGATGCGTCTCCAGCCACGCAACGGGTCTTGATGAGCATCATGCGTTCCCACGTCTGGCCCCACTGCGCGTAGTAATTCTCGTAACTCTCCAGTGACCTGGCTAGCGGCCCGGCATCCCCCTCAGGGCGCAGTCGCAGGTCAACCCGGTACAGGAAGCCGTCTTCGGTTAGCCGGGTCAGCTCCGAAACGAAGGATTCGATAAACCGCTGGAAAAACTGGTGGGTGCTTATGCCTGTGGCGCTGCTTCCGGGTTTGGGGCGCTCCCTGAAGACGTGTCCTTCGTCGGTGTAAACGAAAATGAGATCGATATCGGAGCTGTAGTTCAGTTCGCTCCCGCCTAGCTTTCCCATGCCGAAAATGCAGAATTCGGTCTCCTCCCAACTCTCGTCCGGGAGCTGATGGTAAGGGTTTCCAAAACGTTGTGAATATTGCTGGCGTATTAAATCGTAGACCACGGCGATGGTGACATCCGCTACGTCCGAAATCTCCCGGATGATCTCCTCCAGTGGACCTGCGCCAGCCAGATCTCGCGTTGCGATACGGAGCATTTCCCGCTGCCTGAACTGGCGGATTTGCTTCAGCGCTGCCGAATAATCCGCTGTCTGAGCGGATGTGGGCACGAACGAGGTGGCCTCCCGTTTCAGGCCTTGGAGCCGCCTTGGATGGCAGATAAGTTCCTCATCCAGGCAGATGTGGATCCAGTCGGGATGCGCGACCAGCAGTTCGCCGAGGAAGCGGGAACCGGATAGCAGGCTAAGCAGGAGGCGAATCTGGGAAGGTGAAGCCGCACTGATAACGTCAGCTGCTCCGGCATCCTGGAGCCGGGTCAGGTAATGCCTGGCCCGATCCGGGTCGGCACACTCCTGAAGCTGTCGCTTCAAGGATGGGGGATTCGGCATGAGTCGGGTTTAACGCGAAATCCCAACAAGGGCAATGGCCGGCATGCGAGCCTCACCCCGCAGCAATTTGCAGGTTTCGTGAATTAGCCTTTGACAAGCCGCTTTGAGCTTTTATTGTTCCAGCCCTTCGGTGCTGGGGTCGTAGCTCAGTTGGCAGAGCGTCTGAATGGCATTCAGAAGGTCAGGGGTTCGACTCCCCTCGGCTCCACCAACACCGAATTTCTGTCTTCAGTTTCCCATCCACTCTGCGGTAGTTGACGGACATCCTCACCGAGTCAACAATCGCCTGCCACCATGATTTCCCGGAACCATCGCAAGCATTGTCTCTGGCGTGGGTTGTCCTCCCTTCTGATCGTCTGCGGCCTGGTCCAGGCGGCAACAGCTTGGAGCCCCTCGCCGGTCTTGGTTGAGAAGGAAGGGCGCGAGCGCAGGGTTAGTGTGCTGATTCTGAGCGGCTCAAACAATCATGACTGGAGGACGACGACCCCAGTGTTGGTGAGGACCCTGGAAGCGAGCGGCACATTCAATGTGGATGTAGAGGATAGGCCGGACCGCCTGAAACCAGCCGCTCTCGCCAACTATGAGGTTGTCGTGAGCAACTGGAACAACTGGGGCGACGAGTCCGCCCCGGAATGGAGTGCGGTGACCCGCACGGCATTCACACACTTCGTCCGGTCCGGAGGTGGCTGGGTTGTTGTGCATGCGGGAAGTTCCTCGTTTTACGATTGGCCGGACTACCAGCGGATGAGCGGCGGTTCTTGGGATCTGGGAAGGACCGCTCACGGGCCAATTCACGAGTTCGATGTGCGAATCGAGGGCAGTGGGCATCCCGTCACGCAGGGACTGGACGGGTTTCGAATCAAGGATGAGCTCTGGCACCATACCGGTTTCCAGCCGGGGGTGCAGGTGCTGGCCTCGGCCTATTCCGATGCAGCACAAGGAGGAAGCGGAAGATGGGAGCCCGTGGCGGTGGCACAGCCGGTCGGGCGGGGACGGGCGTTCTTCCTCGCCTTGGGCCATGATGCCCAAGCCATGGCGAATGAAGGGTTCCGTTCGTTGTTGTTGCGCGGCACGAAATGGGCCTCCCAGCTCGACCTTCCAAAGGACAACGCGCGGACTACTCCAGTCACCCGCGATCTCTTCAGTGATACCTGGGTAGCCACGGACTCATTGGGCAGAAAGCTGCCTTCGGCTGATGAGCTTTCGCCCCCACGCCCGCATCGCAAAGTCGGCATGTTCTATTTCCTTTGGCATGGGGAACACATCCAAGGAGGGCCGTTTGATGTCAGTCGGATTCTTGCGACTGACCCCGACGCCATGGCGAAACCCGATAGCCCGCTCTGGGGGCCGCTCCATGCACCCCACCACTGGGGCGAGTCCCTCTTTGGTTACTACCGTACGCAGGATGAGGGCGTGCTCCGCAAACATGCCCATATGCTCGCCGACGCAGGTGTCGACGTGGTGGTGTTCGATGTCACCAACCAGTTCACGTATCGGAAGGAATACATGACCCTGTTGCGGGTCTGGAGCGACCTGCGTGAGCTGGGTAACCCTACTCCTGACGTTGCCTTCCTCTGTCCCTTCTGGGATCCGGGAAAGGTGGTTCGTGAACTCTGGGCCGACCTCTACTCGCAGGGCCAATACGCCGACCTCTTCTTCAAATGGGAGGGGAAGCCTTTCATTCTGGCTGATCCAGCCCTTCTGGACCGAACGGAGGACTTCGCCAAACAGGATACGCCTGTGGCCATGAAGCCCGGCCAGACGCTGGGGCAGACTTTCAAGGCGATTCAGCCCTTCATGGGGGTCGGCGGAAGGTTCCCCACTTGGCATTCCGAGGGGGCAGCAGTCACGTTGACCCTCTACAGGAATGGCCCTCAAGGTGAAGTCGTGCTGTCCAGGAGGTTTAAGGACGTTGCGGACAACGCTTGGCTGCTCCTCACAAAAAGCGGTCCGTTGGAGCCCGGATCCTACTTTCTCGAGGCCTCCGAGCCCTCTGGGCAAATCGGTTGGTGGAGCAGCAGCGGTGACTCTCAGCCGGGTGGCGAGGCCTTTGAAGACCAAATGCCCGTCAATGGAGATCGTACCCTGCGGCTGCTACTGGACGATCCCGAGGTCCGGAAGTTGAAGGAATTCTTCTGCTTCCGAAAACCTCAACCGGACTACTTCCGCGGGGCTGCCCAGCCGGATATGTGGAGCTGGCTTGAGGTGTTTCCGCAGCACGTCTTCACCAATCGCCACGGGATCAAAGAACAAATGTCCGTCGGTGTAGCCCAAAACGCTGTCCATGGCCGACTCGGTTCAATGAGCGAGCCGGACGCGCAAGGACGGAGCTGGCATAACGGTGGCATGGACACTTCCGCAGACGCAGTCCTCCGTGGATTCAACTTCCAGGAGCAATGGGAACACGCGCTCAAGGAAGATCCCATGTTCGTGTTCGTCACCGGATGGAACGAGTGGATCGCCGGTCGGTTCAATGAGTTTAACGGCATTCGTGAACCCGTGATGTTCGTCGATCAATTCGATCAGGAACATAGCCGGGATATCGAGCCCATGCTGGATGGGCACGGAGACAATTACTACTACCAGCTGGTTGCCAATGTTCGGCGATATAAGGGGGTGCGGCGCGTCCCGCCCACACGCCCTCAGCCCATCCGGATAGATGGCGATTTCTCCGACTGGGACAGGGTCATGGTGGAGTATAGGGACACGATTGGAGACCCCGTATCTCGGGAGCATCAGGGATGGGATTCTCAGGTGACCTACCGCAACAAAAGTGGCAGGAACGATATCATCCTCTGCAAAGTCACGAGCACAAGCACAGCCCTCTGTGTCCTGCTCGTCACCCGGGATAGTCTCAAGGACGCGGGAGAGCCCGGAACGATGGCTGTCCTGCTAGATGTCGACTGTGATGCAGCATCGGGCGCGCTAGGATATGACTTCAGCGTCAGTCTCAAACAGTGGGGCATTGTGATGAGCCATTTAGAGGACAACGCCCGCTCAGGACAGCCCGTTGGAGCGGCCCATATTGCCCTGAGCCGAAATCAGATCGAAATGAGCATCCCCTGGAGTGCGCTGGGTTTGAAGGAACCTCCAGACAAACTGGAGCTAAAATGCATCGATAACATCCCGTTCACCGGAAAATGGACCGAGTTCTCACTGTTCGGTGACGCAGCTCCAAACGACCGGTTCAATTATCAAGTTCAATTCCAAGAGTAACGACAAGCTGGCCTCGCAGCGCTAACCAAAAACCCTGCGCCTGAGATCCCTCAAGCAGGAAAGATCGTGCTGCGCCAGACCCCGAAGCGGCTTAGAACCCTGTCGCCGCCTCGATCCAAAGTGCGAGCGGTATTCGCGAAATATTTCCTCCACGAATCCACGGGAACCCAAAGCCAGTCCGTCCGTAAAGTAACGCACTCGACAGCGGAGATAATCTCGCAGAATCAGTCGCCCCTTTTCCTCCAGAAGCTTGATGGAGTCTTCGCGGCCCAGGGAAGACTTCGCACGATTCTTGACGTCCAGTAAGGCCGAGTATGTCGACATAGCCTCCGATCTGGATACTGCGTGCCCATGGAGAAGGGCAGCGACCACGATTTGTAATGAGTCCATCGCGCGACGCCTCCCCGCCACAGCTTCCGCGTAGCCACACCAGCGGTAGGACATCGGATCCTGCGTAATTCCGGCGCGAACGGGATTAAGGTCGATGTAGGCTGCTACAGCCGCGAGAGCCATCCCCATGCCCTCCACCAGCACACTCCGAAACCTCTCCTCCCACAGTGCTCCCTTCCTGCCATGCAGGGCGTTATACCACTGGGTAAACC
The DNA here is from genome assembly GCA_046047235.1 of Verrucomicrobiota bacterium. Classification (GTDB taxonomy): domain Bacteria; phylum Verrucomicrobiota; class Verrucomicrobiia; order Limisphaerales; family JAHDYP01; genus JBMTVN01. Next base: position 24,007 of record JBJOII010000033.1, read on the forward strand.
GTTGCTTCACCTGCTTCATAAAAGCACTTACATCCCACATCCGCCGAAAAAATGTCTCCAAGTAGTCGTTTAAACCCGCCTCGTCGTGCGTATCCCGATACGTCTGAATCCGAAGTTGAACGAGATCTAAGTCCACATGTCCCGAGAGCCGGCTTAGCTTTAGCAGTAGCTCCTCGGGAGTCGGAAGGACCGCAGGGCGGGGTGGAACCTGCAGGAGGATGTGGAAATGGTTCGACATGACCGCGTAGGTCAGGACGCGAACCTCACAGAAGCTTTCGTATTCCCGCATCAGCGAGACAAACCGCTCCTTCTCCAGAGTTCGAAAGATCTTCCGACGGTCTACGACTCTGGAAACGCAGTGGTAAAAGCCCATGGATTGAGCGCCAACCTTCAACCGAGACCTCCTCATGGAGCTGAGGGTAAGGCGAGGGGGTGGAAGGTCAACGGTTTTTCAACTAAAGGTCTGTCCCCTTATGAGTGAGAGACTTACGTATAAAGGGACTGTCCCTTAGTCGGTTGACGGGGAGGGGGTGTGGGGGCAGGGTGAGTGTATGCGAAGTGCTTCCCTGCTGGTGGTGTGCTGCTGGTTGTTTGCTTGTGGTTTTGTTCGGTCGGCGGCGTTTGAGGACGATTTTCACGGAGGGTTGGGAGAAGGCTGGTGGTGGGTTCGGGAGGATAGCAAGGCGTGGAGGGTGACCGGGGAAGGGCTGGAGGTGCGGATGCAGCCGGGGAACATGTGGGGAGGAAGCAATGACGCGAGGAATCTGCTGGTGCGCAAGGCTCCGGACGCAAGCGAACAGGAGGTGGTGGTGACCGTCCGGGTGACGAATGATCCGAAGGAGCAGTATGAGCAGGTGGATCTGGTCTGGTATTACGATGACAGCCACATGGTGAAGATTGGGCAGGAACTGGTGGACGGTCAGTTGAGCATTGTGATGGGAAGGGAGGAGCGAGACCAGTGTCGCACGGTGATTATCATCCCGATTGAAGCGAAGACGCTGGAGCTGCGGCATCGGGTTCGAGGGAAGGAGATCGTGGGGGAGTATCGGTTGCCCGGTGAGCAGGATTGGAAGCGGGCTGGCAGCTGTGATTTGCCTGTTTACGGGGAGGCGAAGATTTGTCTGCAGTTTTATCAGGGACCGGAGGGGGAGGATCGATGGGCACGTGTTGCCGCTTTTCGGGTAGAGACGCGCCGTTAATTCAGTGAAGGCAGGTCATGAGGGCATTTATTACGCAAGTGTTGTGGTGGATGGTGCTGTTATGTTGTGCGATTCGTCTTACGGCGGGGCCGGTGGTGGTGATTGCGCATCGGGGCAATCACGAGCAGGCGTACGAGAATACACTGGAGGCGATTCGGGATGCTGGTCGCGTGGGGGCGGATTATGTGGAGATGGATGTGCGTCGGACGAAGGACGGTTTTCATGTCCTGATGCACGACCGGCGGCTGGAACGGACAACGGATGGTGAAGGCGAGGTTCGTAGTTTCTTGTTGGCGGAGGTGCGGTCCTTGGTGGTCGGGGAGGTGGGACGGGAGGGGGTGGCCGGTTCGCGGGTTCCGACCTTTGAGGAGGCGTTAGATGCTCTGGGACCGTCGTTGGGTGTTTATCTGGATTTTAAGGAGGGGGATCCGTCGTTTTTGGTAGCGGAGCTTGGTCGGAGGGGTTTGTTGGAGAGGACGGTGGTTTATCTGGAGCCTGAGGAGATTGACGAGTGGCGTCGGGTAGCACCCGGCCTGAGGTTTATTGTGAGTTTGCCGAATCAGAGTCGAACCGTGTCGGGTGTGAGGGAGTTTTTGGGTCGGTATCCGGGGGTGATTTTGGATGGTCCGGTGACGGACTACACGGCGGAGATGGTTAGGGAGGCGCATGAGCTTGGCAGTCTGGTTTGGCCGGACATTCAGAATCCGGGAGAGGATCCAGATCAATGGGGGCGGGCGTTGGAGTTGGGGGTAGACGGTTTACAGACGGATCACCCATCCGGGTTGCTGGAGTATCTGCGTCGCATGGGGAGGCATGGTGGGCCGCCCTTGGAGATTCCCCTGGCGGACTAGGGTTGGCTTGCGGGTGAGGGCTGGATGGCGATCTTGAGGGCGGCGGCTTCGAGGTCGTTGCGGACGAGCAGCAGGTTGCCGGCGAGGGCGATGGGGTTCCAGGTTTTGGAATCGAACACGGGGAATTCGTGGAGGAGGTTAGGTTCGTTGGGAGTGGGTTGGAGCAGGAGGAGACGACCATCTTCGGCCATGAGGAGGTAATGGTCACCGATGAGGAGTCCCTGGCCGTGGCCGTAGCGGCCCTCTTTCCAGGCCTGGGAGCCGTCCGTGAGCTTGATGCAGGCGAGGATACCGTCGTCGAGTCCGTAGGCGAAACCGTCTTTTGACACGAGGTTGGAGAACTTGGCTTTCATGCGACCGGATTTCCAGATGCGATCGGCTTGCCAGGAGTTGGTTTGCGGGGATGGCGGGGTGATTTGGAGGAGTTCGGCGCCGACCCCGTAGCCACTGGAGAAGAGGAGTTGGTTGGATTGGACGGGTATGGGAATGGAGACATGGGGGAAGCCTTTGCCCCAGGGGTAGGTCCAGAGGACGGAGCCATTGGTGGGGTTATGGGACACGATTTGGCGGGAGTTGAAGGCGATGATTTGTTGTTGGTTATCGATGGTGGTGAGGAAGGGTGAGCTGTAGCTGGCGCCGGCATCGCCTCCTGACCAGGCGAGCTTGCCGGATTGGGCATTGTAGGCGAGGAGGGAGCGGCCGTTGTTTCCGCCGGCGATGACGATGACGAGGTTGTTGTAGAGAAGGGGAGATCCACTGAAGCCCCATTCCGGGACCGAGCATTCTGCGTCCTTGGTGATATCGTGTTGCCAGACCAGTTCGCCCGTTGCTGTTTTGAGGCAATTGAGGAGTCCGGTGGCTCCGAGAGTGTAGGTGTAGTTATTGTCTATCGTGGGGGTGGCTCGTGGACCTTCGCCGGCGATTACCGTATTGTATTGGGTTTCGTCCTGATGGGACCACAGCAGCTCGCCGGTGGAGGCATTGTAGGCGCTGACACATTCCATGGGGCCGCGTTGTTCCTGGGTGATGGCGATCTTGCCGACGATACTGAAGCCGGACCATCCGGTGCCGATGGGATGTTTCCAGAGGATCTGTGGCGGGTTTCCGGTCCAGTCAGGGTTGAGCTGGATATGTTGGAGGGTGGCGTTGCGGTTGGGGCCAAGGAACTGGGGGAAATCGGTTTGGGCGGTTTGGATGATGTATTCGTAGGAGTCTGTCGGCGTTGGTGGGGTGGTGGTTTCGAGGGCGTGATTTTGTTTGGGGGGCGAGGATTTCCAGCGGAATTCGAGGATGGGTATGAGGTCGCCGGTTACGCCGCGGATGCGGATTGTAGCTGCGGTGATGGCTGTCAAGGTCAGGGTTAGGCCGACGACGGCGAAGCGGAGTGTGAGTGTGGTTCGGGAGAGGAGGAGCCACCAGATTGCGAGGCAGGCGGTGCTACCGGCGAGGGCGGCGAGGGACTGGAGGTTACGCTTTTGGAAGGGGAGCTGGTCCTGGGAGCGGATCGCGATGAGGGCACCGGCCGTGACGAGCAGGATGAGGATGGCGGGCCACCAGCGTATGGATTTACGCGGAGTTGAGGCGGGTTTAGGGTGGGTTTGCTGGTGTGTTGCTGGGTCCGTCACGCGGGACAGTATAGGGCGGGATGATGAAAGCGGAAGAGGAGGTTTAGGGTTGGCTGATGCAGAGGAGGTTATTGAAGGTGCGGATGAACAGCTGGCTTTGGGAGATGGCGGGGGAGGCGAAGCATTTTTCGTTGAGGTCATTCTCGGCGACTATTTCGAGGGTGGGACCGGGGCGGACGATGCGGGTTTTACCGTTGTCACTAATGAAATAGACGAGGTTATTGGCAGTGATGAGGGAGGCGTGATGGAATCCGAAGCGTTCTGACCACATCAGATTGCCGGATGAGGCTTCGAAGCAGCAGGCGTATCCGGGGTCGGACACCACGAGGAAGTAGTTGCCGCAGGAGATGGGGGAGGGGACATATGAGACGTAGCGGGGGTTTTCGTGGTGCCAGGCGATGTGGGTGTCGGTGATATCGCCTGAGCCATCGGTGCGTATGGCGAGGAGGTGGTGGTCGGGGAAGCCTGCGGTCATGAAGAAGAGGTTGGCCCTGGGGTTATGGACGAGAGAGGCGACGTATTGTTCTGTGGGGCCGTTTATGATCCAGAGGAGGTCACCGTTGGCGGGGTTATAACTGGTGACGCACATGGAGCCGGAGACGAGCATTTGGGTGCGGTTACTGGCGTGGAAGATGGTGGGGGTGCAGTAGCTGCGTGTATTATTGGGGCGCTGGATTCTCCAGACTTCGGCTCCTGTGTCCTGGTTGAGGGCGACGATATAGCCATTGCCGTCGTGGTCTCCGTTGATGATGACGAGGTTGTCGAAGAGGATGGGGGAGCTACAGAAGCCGTGGATACTATTGAAGGGGCCGGGGTGGGTTTGCCAGAGGGGTTCACCCTTGAGGGTGAAAGCGGCGACGAGCATGCGGTCGACATCGAGGAAGGAGGTAAAGATTTGTTTCCCGTTGGTGGCGGGGGTGCTGGAGGCGTGGCTATTGAGGCCGTGTTTCGATTCCAGAGGTGATTTGAGGACGGTGGTTTGCCATTGGAGCTGGCCGGTGAGGCGATCGAAGGAGAGGAGGGCTCGTTCCTGGGAGTCGGGGAGGGAGGAGACTGTGAGGATTTGGTTATCCCAGACGATGGGGGAGGCGTGGCCTGAGCCGGGGACGGGGGTTTTCCAGAGGATGTTCGAGGAGGCGGACCAGTGTAAAGGCGGGCTGGTTTCGAGGCTGGATCCATCGCCTCTGGGGCCGCGCCAGGCGGGCCAATTTTCTGCGTGGGCGGGTGTGAGCAGGAGGAGCAGGAAAGCGAGCGGGGTGAGCCGGGGATGCATGGTTGGAAGTTGCCTTGGGTCCGTTGATTTGGGAAGTCCGCCTTTGCGTGGGTATTGACGTTTTTGGGGAGTGGTGGGCAAGGTATCGGCGTGATCACCAAGCTTTCTTCACCTGTTGTCTCGGGTACATTTCTGGCGACCATTACATTAGCGATGGGGGCTTCGAGCGGGCCTCGATTTTATGGGGATGCTCCGGACGAGCATCATGCGTGGGCGGTTCATGACGGGAACCGGCCGCAGCCGGTGCGGGTGGTTCCGGGGACCTTCAGTTCACAGGAGCGGGCGGGGAAGCCGCCGGCGGATGCGGTGGTATTATTTGATGGGACGGATTTATCGGGGTGGACCAACGACAAGGGTGAGGCTGCGGGCTGGGCGGTGCGGGATGGGTATATGGAAGTGGTTCCGGGGAAGGGTGAGATTCGGACGAGGGAGCAATTTGGGGACTGCCAGTTGCACATTGAGTATGCGGCGCCGGCGAAGGTTGAGGGGGACAGTCAGGGGCGGGGGAACAGCGGTGTTTTTTTGATGGGGCGGCTGGAGATCCAGGTATTGGATTCGTATGACAACGTGACGTATGCCGATGGGCATGCGGGGGCTTACTATGGTGTGAATCCTCCGTTGGCGTTGCCGTTGAATCCTCCGGGCAAGTTTCAGGTGTATGACATTGTATTCCGTCGGCCGGTTTATCGTGGGGACGAGGTGGTGGATCCGGGGTATGTGACCGTGTTCATGAACGGTGTTTTGGTTCAGGATCACACGGCCTTGGAAGGATCTGGCGGGCACATGGGCAGGAGCCGGCCCGGACCGTTTCCGGAGAAGGGGTATTTGTCGTTGCAGGATCACGGGAATCCGACGCGATTTAGGAACGTATGGTATCGGCCTTTGCCTCCGCGCAGCAGTGAGGGAGGGACTGATGGTTGGTTAAGCACGGAAGCGGCGATGGCGAAGCGGCAGGAGACTGCGGCGGCGTTGCGTGAAGCGGCGAAGGGTGCGGCCAACTCTGCTGACCCGGTTCCGGAGATGCTGGCGTTGATGGAGTCGCTGGTGTATGCGCCGGACGAGGCGGCTATGGCCCGTGCTGTGGAGTTGGCTCAGGGGTATGTGGCTTCGGTGAAGCGGTTGGCGGGGGCTGAGCTGCAGGGGAGGAAGGATCAGGTGAAGCAGTTGAACGACGTTTTCAAGTATTTGCTGAAGTGGAAGGTGGTTGAGGCGCCGTTCGGCCCGCAGGAGGCGTTGGAGCGGATGATTGAGCAGCAGGGGTGGAACAAGCGGAACGGCCGCTAAGGATCTGCGGGGGTCTTTTGGAACAGAAACGCCCGTCCGGTTGGTGCCGGGCGGGCGTTTTGTTCACGGGTTGGTGGTTTAGGCCAGGAGCTTCTTCAGGGCTTTGAAGGAGATCTCAGTGGCTTCCATGGGGGATTTGCCATCGGGGTAGACTTCCTGTTCCAGAGTGATCCAGTCGGTGCCTCCGACCGTGCGGCAAGCTTCGATGACTTCCGGCCATTTAACGGAGTCCTGGCCGAGGAAGGCTTTTTTACCGGCCTCGTTGTTCACGACAGTGGGTTTGAAGTGGGTGCTACGGAACCGGCCGGGGTAGCGTTTCATCATCTCGACGGGGTCGAGGCCGGCGGCGGCGGTCCAGCCGACGTCTTGCTGGAGGATGACGTCCTGCGTGGTGTGTTGGGCGAAGAGGTCGTAATAGGTCTTGCCGTCGAGCTTGGTGAACTCGTGGGTATGGTTATGGTAGCCCGTGGCCATTCCGAGCGGTTTCAGTTTTGCGGCGACTTCGTTGAAGGTATCGGCAAGGGCCTTCCATTTGTCGGGTTTAGTGAAGTCGCCATCACCGGGGACGATGAGGAACTTGCAGCCGATGGCCTGGTGGAACTCGATGGAGGCTTTGAGGGCGTCGCCGCGGAGAGTGTTGGTGCCGATGTGAGTGGCGGCTACGCCGAGTCCGAGATCGTCGAGGCGCTTTTTAAGTTCTTTGGGTTTGCCGTTGTAGTTGTGGTAGCCGGCGAACTCGACGCCATCGAAGCCCATTTTGGCGACTTGGGCGAGGGCGGCATCGAAGTCTTTGCTGCAATCGCCGCGCACCGAATAGAGCTGGAGGGCGACGGGCAGCTTTTTACCGGCGGCGTTGAGTCGGTTCAAGCCGGGTAGGCTGAGTGCGGCTGCGCCTGCGAGCAGTGAGCTTTTGACGAAGCGACGGCGGGAGAGTGGGGTGTTTTGCATAGGTAGTGAGGTGGATAGTAAGCAGAGGTGGTGGGGCTGTCCACGGGAGATATCGATGGGTATTTGTGGTGGTGTTGGGGTGGGATAACTCGCCGCTCGGGCAGGTGTGACGGGTGCCATTTATGTTGGGCTCATGTGACTGGCCCCTGCAGCGGGTGCCGGGTGGTGGCGTTGTTGTCGGCGTTGGCGGCGGGAGGGTTCTTTGTTCGGGGCGTTTGGGTTGATGGGGCGGATGGAGGGGGGGAGGTCGCCGCGGCCGGTTCTGGAGTAGTCTTGGGCGAGAGAGGAGAGGATTGGATCCTTTGGCAGGTGGAGTTCGTTCGTGAGGTAGGTGTAGAGGAGTGTGGTGAGGCGATTGAGGGCGATGGCGTGGAGCTGGCCGGTTTGCTGGTGGAGCCAGTCTGTCCACTGGAGGAAGGCGTGGAAGGGGGAGGTGGGTTGGTGGTGCCAGATGAAATGGAGAGTGGAGGAGAAGCTGCCGCTATTGGCGACCAGGTCCCAGGCGCGGGCGAAGCGGCGTAGTCGTTGGAGGGTGGGGAAATCGACGAGTTTGTTTTGGAGGATTTCGTAGGGAGGTTCGGGACTGTAGACCATTTCCCAGTCATGGTCGTGTCGGCTGATGGGGGCACCGCGGAGGCGTTTGAGGATGCCGACCTGGATTTCGTGGGGTTGAAAGGAGAGGAGGTGGTTGAAGCCTTGGGCGAAGCTCTCGAGGGATTCTCCGGGCAGGCCGAAGATGAGGTCGGTGTGGAGGTGGGCGCCGGTTTCTTGTCGCAGGAAGCGGAGGTTTTCTTCCGTGCGCTGGTAGTTTTGTCGTCGTCGGATTCGTTCTGCGACCTCTGGATTGAAAGTCTGGATCCCGATTTCGAACTGGAGGGATCCCGGGGGGAATAGTTTGACTGTGGAGCGTAGGGCTTCCGGGAAGCGGTCGGGGATCATTTCGAAGTGGAGGAAGAGGTCGGGGGTGAGTCGCTTAAGGAAGAAGTTGAGGAGTGTTTGGCTGGTTTCGAGGTTCAGGTTGAACGTGCGATCGACGAACTTGAAATGTCGGAGGCCTTGTTTAAAGAGGTGGTCCAGTTCTGAGAGCAGCGTGGGGAGCGGGAAGGCGCGAACGGGAGAGTCGAGAGAGGAGAGGCAGAACTCGCAGGTGTAGGGACAGCCGCGTGAGGCTTCGACATAGACGATTCGGTGTTCGATATCCTGCGGAGTATAGAGGTGGTAGGGGAGCTTGAGGTCGGCTGGGCTGGGGAGTGGTGCGGTCTGGATTTTTCGCGCGGGTTTTTTCTGGTCGAGGAGGTCCTGGCAGAGGGAGGCGAAGTGGAGGTCGGCTTCTCCCTGGATGACATAGTCGGCGAGCTGGCAGATGGGTTGTTGTTCCGTTTCGTGGCTGACCTCCGGGCCGCCGAGGATGATGGTGATATCCGGGCGGAGTTGTTTGAGGAGGCGGACTACCTGAAGACTTTCACGGACGTTCCAGATGTAGATGCCGAGTCCGATGATTTTGGGGGAGTGCTGGAGGATTGTTTCGACGGTTTCGAGGGGGCGTTGTTGGAGGTCGAACTCGAGCAGGGTGGTACGGGGTTGGAGGGGGCCGAGGTTGGCGAGGAGGTATCGCAGGCCGAACGAGGCATGGATGTATTTGGCGTTCAGGGTGGTGAGGACGATATCCGGCATGCGGGTGGGGAGGTTAGCGGGGAAGCGTGGGCGGCTCAACCAGCAAGCGATTGTGGTTGGGGGGGTCAAGGAGGGGGTTGTTTTGGCCGATACAGGGGCAGGTGGACTGGGAGCTGGCGGGTAGGGGGAGAGGGCGGATGGAAAAAGTTTCCATGGGGTGACCGTTGGACAACTGGTGTCCGAGGGTGCATGTTAGAACAGGCGCAAAAAAAGGCTGTGTATGGATCGCCAACAGTTGGAAATGAGACTGGAATGCGCCGCGGGAAGCCGCAGGCAACCGAGGTATCGTCGACGTCCGAACCGTGCCAGATGGTGGTTTGAGCAGATGCGTCGGGCGGTGGACGAGGCGGTTGGCTGGCAACCCGCTGCGGGTAGTGAGCAGGCCCGTCAATAGGTTTGGGGATAGGTGGTTGGGAGACGAGCGAGGCGGGAGCGTGTGGTTGTCTTTCGTCTCGCTCGCCATGGCGGGTGGGACTTCTTTTTGGTGTGGGGGTATTGTTTTCCCTGGCCGGGTGGTTTAATGGGGTCGTTCCATGGTTCACGAGACGCGCGAGAGGGTTCCATTTTGGGTGGCGGTGTTGCCGGTGGTGGCGTTGGTTGGGAGTTTGGGGGTAGTGACCGTGTGGTTGGGGTTATCGGCGCATTTACCTTTAGTATGCGGGGTGGTGGTTGCTGGGGTCTTGGCTTTTTGGAGGGGGACGAAGTGGTTGGAGATTCACGATGGCATGGTGGGTGGGATTACGATGGGGGTGGGGGCGATTTTGATTTTGTTGGCGGTTGGTGGGTTGATTGGGGCGTGGATTGCGGGTGGGGTTGTGCCGACTATGGTGTATTACGGGCTGAAGATCTTTTCGCCCGGATATTTTTTGGTGGCGGCGGTTTTGGTGTGTTCTGTGGTTTCTCTGGGGACGGGGTCGTCGTGGGGGACGGTGGGGACCGTAGGGATTGCCTTGATGGGGGTGGGTCGGGGGTTGGGTGTTCCGTTACCTATGGTCGCGGGGGCGATTGTTTCGGGTGCGTATTTTGGGGACAAGATGTCGCCATTATCGGACACGACCAATCTAGCGCCGGGGGTTGCGGGGACGGATTTATTCACGCACATCCGGCACATGGCATATACGACTGTGCCGAGTTATTTGGGTGCGTTGTTATTGTATGGGCTATTGGGGTGGCGTTATGGGGGAGAGGGCGTGGGGACGGAGGAGTTGGCAGGGGGTATCGGCGACCTCGGTTTTGGAGGCGGTGTTTTCCGGTTATGTGGCGGAGACGGGTTTGGAGGCTTTGGACGAGTTACTGACGCGTGGGGGGATGATGGGAATGATGGAGACGGTGGCTTTGATATTATGTGCTTTGGCATTTGGTGGTGTGATGGAGCGGGCGGGTTTCCTAGGTAGCTTGACGCGGGTTTTGCTGAGGCGGGTTCGGACAACCGGGGGGTTGGTTTTGGCTACCGAGGTGACTTGTGTGGGGTCGAACGTGCTGGCCCCGGACCAGTATTTATCCATTGTGGTTCCGGGGCGGATGTTTAGGCAGGCTTTTGCGGAGCGGGGTTTGCATCCGAAGAATTTGTCCAGGTGTCTGGAGGATGCGGGGACGTTATCGTCGCCATTGGTTCCGTGGAACAGTTGTGGTGCGTTTGTGGGAGGGGCTTTGGGATTGAGTGCGGCGTATTTTTTGCCGTTTGCGTTTTTCAACCTTTTGAACCCGCTGGTTTCGATTTTTTACGGGTATATGGGGATTACAATGGAGAGGGTTGGGGAGGGCGGGGATCGTGCTGAGGGGTGAGTCCTTTTTTGGGTTTAAGACTTGTTGAGAGGGGGATCGGGTCGCAGGGTGGCCTTTGGGTTGAGGACGAGACGGGGACCAACCAAACAGGAGAAAGATCAAGAATGGAGATTAAGAAGGACGTTGTTGTGAGCATTGATTACACCCTGCGCAACGATGCCGGCGAGGTATTGGACACGTCGGATGGGCGGGGTGCACTGGATTATCTACACGGGCACGGGGGGTTGATCCCGGGTTTGGAGAAGGAGTTAGAGGGCAAGCAGGTGGGGGCTGAGTTGAAAGTGGTGGTGCCACCGGAGGAGGCCTATGGGGTGCGCGATGATTCTTTGGTGGGGCAGGTTTCGCGGGATCAATTTGAGGCGGGTGTGGAGGTTAAGGTGGGCATGCAGTTTCAGGCGCAGACGACGGCCGGGCCGAGGGTGTTGACGATCACGGGTGTGGAGGCGGATCACGTGATGGTGGATGGCAATCATGCCTTGGCGGGTGAGCGGCTTCATTTCGATGTGAAGATTGTGAGCATTCGTGCGGCGACGCCGGAGGAGATCGATCACGGTCACGTGCATTGAGGTTGGATTTGGGCTGGACGCGGGTGAGTGAGGTCGGAGAGGGTCTGGGGCATGAAAGCTGATCCTAGGACACCTCCGGAGTGGGCTCACCTGCCCAGGTTTTTGTTAACCAGCGGCGGGAAGGCGGGGGCGGGGTATATCATGCACTGCCATTTCCCGCGCTTTTTGATGTCGGTGAATGTTGAGACCGGGAGTGGTTTGCCGCTGTGGATTGACAAGCCGGGTCGGCCGGGCGGGGGTGGTGTTCCATCGCCTGAGGATACGGCGCTGGTGATGGAGGCGGCTGATTATTTCAAGGACAACGTGAAGGCTTGAGGGCTGGTTGGCGTGGTGAGGGGATGGCTTCGGGAGCACTCTGAATTCGGGGCGGGATTGAGCCGTTTAAGAACTTCTTTAGCTGTGTTGTATGGCTGCATGGGGCTTGGCCGGTATAGGGCCTCATCGCGACAGGCTGAGCTATTCCCGCTTCGCCTTTCAGGCGAGCCTGCATTCCCTGCGCCCCTCTGGTCTCGCTATCACCTCAACCCTCCTGGTCGGTTGTCGGCTTTGTTTCTGCTCACAGCGCTTTGGCGGTGTTTTCGAGGGTGCCCAGCTTAGTGACTTCGATCTCGACGCGGTCTTCCGGCTGGAGGCTGAAGTCGTCGGGTGGGACGAGACCGGTTCCGGTGAGGAGGATGACGCCGTGGGGGAAGCTTTGGTTGGCGAACAGGTGCTGGACGAGGTTTTCGAAGGGGCGTTTGAGGTTATTGAGGGAGGTTTCCCCGGAGAATGCGATGGTATTGCCGCGGGTGATGGTCATGCGAATGGATTGCTGGCGGATGAAGTCTTCGCTCCAACCCGGGATGATCCAGGGGCCGAGAGCGCAGGAGGCGTTGAACATTTTGGCCTGGGGGAGGTAGAGCAGGTTTTCGCCTTCGATATCGCGAGCACTGACATCGTTACCGATGGTGCAGCCGACGATAGTGGCTTTGGAATTGATGACCAGGGCGAGTTCCGGTTCGGGGACCGTCCATTTGGAGTCCGCGCGGATGCCGATTTGGCTGCCGGTTCCCACGACCTTTTCCGGGAGGGATTTGAAGAAGAGCTCCGGGCGTGGGGCATCGTAGACGCGGTCGTAGGCTGAGGCGTCGTGGTTGGATTCTTCGGTGCGGGCGGTGCGACTGCGGAGGTAGGTGACGCCGGCGGCCCAGACTTCCTGTTTTTCGACTGGGGGGAGGAGAGTGATCTCCGAGAGGCGGTAGGCGACGCCGGTATTTTCCGCGAGCGATTCCAGGGCGCGGAGGGGGTCTACTTCCTCGAGCAGCTCAAACATATTGGGGTGGCCATAGGCAGCGAGGTCGAGCACCGTGGCATCTGTCAGGGAGATTCCGGCGTGGATGGATCCATCGCGGAGGGCAAAGCGGCAGAGCTTCATGTTGGGAAGGAGGAAAGCTGTGGAGGTGGCGGAGGGGAAGCAAAAAAGGAGACTTGGCCAATGCTGATTCCAGTAGCTGTGGTTCTGGCGGGGGGCATTTGGGCTGACGGGATGCGGGGGCAGCGCGGGCTGGTCTTGGAGGGGGTTATTTGGTGCCTAGCTGGAGGGGGTTGCTTTTTTGAGACGGTAGTTTTTCCAGACACGCCAGGCGATCCACGCGAGGAGGAGGAGGGCGAGCGTTGCTGTAAGCAGGGGGAGGAGGATGGCTAGCAGTGCGGTGAGGAGGGAGCTGCCGAGTTCGGCGGTGGAGAGGAGCGGGTTGGCTAGTCCTCCGGTGGTGGTGGAGGAGATGGAGCGGGAGAAGACCGTGCTGCCCTGGATGGTGCCGGCGACGCCGCCTCCTGCGATGATGGCAAGAGACCAGCGGAGGAAGGGGTCGAGTTCAGTGATCAAGGAGGCGGTCATGAGCGTGCCGGCGGTGACGGCGGCGGGTGTGGCGATACTATCGAGGGCGTTATCGAGCCAAGGGACGTAGTAGGCGATGATTTCGAGGAGGGTTGCGGCGCTGAGGGCCAGGAGGGCGGTGGTGGATCCCATCCAGACGAAATCTTGGGAGAGGTTGAGGTGGCCGGTATGGGCGGCGAGGCTGGCGAGGAGGAGTGGGACGAAGACGCGGAAGCCGCAGGCGGCGCTTAATCCGATTCCAACTGACAGTCCGACGAGGGTTTCCATGGTTCGATGAATTGTCCTGTTAGGTTATTGGCATGTGGTTGCGGCCGTTTAGGAGCACACGGGGGAGGGTGCCTGGGTTTCAGAAAACCGTGGAAGTGGAAAATCATTGGCAACGGGCTGGGAATTCCGTTCACTCCTGCGAGCGTTATGCCCAAGCGCACTGATATCCATTCTGTTCTGATTGTTGGGGCTGGTCCGATTATCATCGGCCAGGCCTGTGAATTTGACTATTCCGGCACGCAGGCGTGCAAGGCGTTGAAGGAGGAGGGTTACCGTGTAGTTCTGGTGAACTCGAATCCGGCGACGATCATGACTGACCCGGAATTTGCGGATCGGACGTATATTGAGCCGATTACACCGGAGTGTGTGGAGAAGATAATTGCTCGGGAGGTGGAGGAGTTAAAGCGGCAGGGGGTGACGGGGAAGCTGGTGTTATTGCCGACTTTGGGGGGGCAGACGGCGTTGAACACGGCGATGGCCCTGAACAAGCGCGGGGTATTGGATCGCTATGGGGTGGAGATGATCGGGGCGAATGCTGAGGCGATCGTCAAGGGGGAGGACCGGCAGGTTTTCAAGGATTTGATGTTGGAGATCGGGCTGGACGTTCCGATTAGCGGGACGGCCCATAGTTTAGCTGAGGCGCAGGCGGTGGCTGAGATGATCGGGCGTTTTCCGGTGATTATCCGGCCGGCATTCACCCTGGGGGGGACGGGTGGTGGCATTGCCTACAATCGCGAGGAGTTCGAGGAGATTGCCAAGCGGGGGATTGATCTTTCACCGGTCAACGAGATTCTGATTGAGGAGTCGTTGATTGGGTGGAAGGAGTTCGAGATGGAGGTGATGCGGGATCGGGCGGACAATTGTGTCGTGATTTGTTCGATCGAGAACTTTGACCCGATGGGGGTTCACACGGGAGATTCGATCACTGTGGCTCCGGTGCAGACCTTGACGGACAAGGAGTATCAGATCATGCGGGACGCGAGTTTTGCGGTGATTCGCGCGGTGGGAGTGGAGACTGGTGGCTCGAACATTCAGTTCGGGGTGTGCCCGGACACGGGGCGGATGGTGGTGATTGAGATGAACCCGCGGGTTTCCCGGTCGAGTGCCTTGGCTTCGAAGGCGACGGGATTTCCGATCGCCAAGATTGCGGCCAAACTGGCGGTTGGCTATTTGCTGGACGAGATTCGCAATGATATCACGCGGGAGACGCCGGCGAGTTTTGAGCCGACGATTGACTACGTGGTGGTAAAGATTCCGAGATTTGCCTTTGAGAAATTCTCCCAGGCTGATCCCACCTTAACCACGCAGATGAAGAGCGTAGGTGAGGCGATGGCGATTGGTCGGACCTTTAAGGAGTCGTTGCAGAAATGCCTGAGGTCCCTGGAGACCGGGCGCAGCGGCTTGGGTGGGGATGGGAAGCCGTGGCGCGTGGGGGTGGATGTTTACGGGGATCGCGAAGTGCTTCCACGAGACTTGATTCTTCGCAAGCTGAGCGTGCCGAATTCCGAGCGTATATTCTTCATCCGGCATGCTTTCCGTTCTGGTTTCAGTCTTGAGGAGATACACGAACTGACGCGGATTGACCGCTGGTTCCTTACTCAGATGGGTGAGATTCTGGAGTGTGAGGAAGAGTTGGCCCGGGTTGGAGCTGGAGGTTAGCTGACAGTTCCTCGGCGGGTTCCACTGGGTGCAGGCGCCACCACGCGGCGAGGATGCTGCCGAGGACGGAATGGACAGTTGCGGATATCGCTCCCGGGAGGGCGGTGAGGGGATCTGCGGCGAAGTGGCGTCGGGCCAGGACTGTTCCCAGGCCGGAGTTTTGCATTCCCACTTCGATGGAGACTGTTCTCCGGATGATGGCGGGGTATCCAGTGAGTTTGGCGGCGAGGTAACCCAGGAGGAAGCCGCCTGAGTGGAGCATGAGCAGCGCGCTGAGCAGGCGCAGTCCGGATTCCTTGAGGGCATTGACGGAGCTTCCGATGATGCTGGCGCAGATGAGGGCGATGAAGATGACGGACACGAGAGGGGCGATGGGGAGGACTGCTTTTACCAGGCGAGGGGTGAGGTGATGGAGGGTGAGTCCGAGGAGGACGGGAGCGAGGACGACTTTTACCGTGCTGAAGAAGAGGCCCCATGCGGGTACGGGGACGAGCGTGCCGGCCAGTGATTTTGTGAGGAGCGGGGTCATGGCGACGGCGGTGAAGGTGGAGACCATCGTCATGACGACGGAGAGGGCCAGGTGGCCGCGGGCGAGGAAGGTGACCACGTTGGATGCGGTTCCACCGGGGCAACTTGCAACCAGGATGGTTCCGACGGCCAAGGGGAGGGGCAACTGGAACAGGCGGGCTACGGTCCAGCCCATGAGGGGCATGATGACGTATTGGGCGATGACCCCGACCGTGACTGCGCGAGGCATTGCTTTAACCTGTTTAAAGTCGTTGATGCTGAGCGTGATGCCCATGCCGAGCATGATGATGGCGAGGCCATAAGTGATCCAGTCACCGTCGAACCAGGTGACGGCTGGCGGGTAGAGGATAGCTAGGGTGCCACCGGCGAGGACCCAGAGAGGGAAGGCGTTGGTGGCGTGGGTGATCCAGCGCTGCATGGGGGTTGAGTAGCACCGCACTTGGTGTTCTGTCACTGAGATAGGTGAAGGGCGTTCGGGTGCTGAGTGTGTCTGATTTGACTATGGTTCACTCTATGCTGGCTGAAAGATGAGAAGTGGTAATGACTGCAAAAAGCTGAAGCGGCTGTTCGGGCTTGCCAACGTCACCGAGTTGTAACGTAAGATGCGTGCATCGTCCCAAAGCGCTGAAGCCAGTTCCCGCTGTGAGGCTTTGTGTCGATGCTTCTGGCAATGGTTTGCGGTCACCGGCCGCGTATCTCCGTGAAGATTGTGATGCGAAAAATATATCGTCCGTTTTGTTTACTGTCCCTCCTGGCGTTGCTGGTGTTGTGCTGTGGTATCCGGGTGGAGGCGGGTTCGATTTTGCGAGAGGTTTGGACAGGGATCGGCGGGACCTCTGTTTCGGACCTGACGAGCAACCCGAGTTATCCGAACAATCCCAGTTCCACCAATCTGGTGACGGACTATTTTGAGTCACCTACGGATGTTTTGGAGAACTACGGGCAGCGGATGCATGGTTATGTGGTTCCTCCCCAGTCGGGGAACTACACTTTTTGGATCGCGAGTGATGATGGAGGAGAGTTGTGGTTAAGCACGGACGAGGATCCGGCGAATGCGAGAGTGATTGCCACGGTGCAGGGCTGGACGAGCAGCCGGGAGTGGACGAGGGAGATCAACCAGCAATCGGCGGCGATGAATCTGGTGGCGGGGCAGTTTTATTACATTTCCGCGTTGATGAAGGAGGGGGGTGGCGGGGACAACCTGGCGGTGAAGTGGCGTCGGCCTGACGGGGTGGAGGAGGGACCGATTCCGGCGACCTATTTAGAGCCGTGGGGGTTGGCGTTGGAGCCGCCGCAGATCAGCGAGCAGCCGGTTCCAACGTCGGCAGTGGAGGGGGGGGCTGCGGAGTTTAGTGTTCGTTTGGCGAAAGTGACTCCGGCGAATTATCAGTGGCGGAAGAATGGCGTAAACATTCCGGGTGCGACCACGCGGGTGTTGAGCTATGGGCCGGTGAGCATGGCGGATCAGGGGGCGTTGTTTTCTGTGGTGGTGAGCAATGATCTGGGGAGTGAGACCTCTGCGGGGGCGGCGTTGACGGTGTTGGCGGACCAGGTGAAACCGACATTGGTGGGGGCGTTGAGTTTGGGGCCGACGAGTGTTGGGGTGACGTTCAGTGAGCCTGTGAGTTCCGGCACGGCTAACGTGTCGGCGAACTACAAGCTGAACAATGGGGCGAGCGTGTTGAGCGCGACCTTGGCGAGTGACGGGGTGACGGTGGTATTGACCACGAGCGCGTTGAGTTTTGGGACGACCTACACCCTGACCGTAAACAACGTGACTGACAGGGCTCAGGTGCCGAATCCGATCCTGCCTAACTCGCAGACCACGTTTATTGCCATTGAGTATTCGCCGGCGGATGTGGGTGGGCCTGTTTTGTCTGGCGGGATTGAGCGGGTGGGGGATGGGGCATTTGATGTGCGGGGCGGTGGTTCGGATATTGGGGGTACATCGGACCAGATGCATTTTGCGTGGGAGTATCGGGTAGGGGATTTTGATGTGCGGGCGCGGGTGGCGGGGATGAGCATTACCGATCCGTTTGTGAAGGCGGGGTTGGTGGTGCGGGACAGTTTGAATGCGAACGCGAGGTATGCGGGGATATTTTTATCCTCGCCACAGGTGGGAGGTTTCTTCTCGAGCCGGACGGTGGTTGGGGGGAGTGCGACTACTGGGGTGCCGGTGGAGGGTTTTCCTGTGAACGTACCTGAGGGCTGGGTGCGCTTACGACGGGTGGGGACCCAGCTGATTGGTTTTGCCAGTTTGGACGGTGTTTCCTGGATGCAGTTGGGGAGTGTTAGCATCAGCGGGCTGCCGAGCCAGCTCATGTTCGGCATGGCGGTCTCGAGTGCGGACACGGGTCGTGTGGCGACGGCTGCATTTCGGGATTTGGGGGCGACGACCGGTGCGCAGGTATTGACGACGCCCTGGACTTACGGGCGGGAGCCGTTGGGGCCATCATCGCGCCGGACGGGTCTGGTGTTTAGTGAGATCATGTATCATCCGTCGGCGAGGGTGGACGCGCGGAATCTTGAGTTTGTGGAGTTGTATAATGCGCGCAACGTCTTTGAGGATTTGAGCGGGTGGCGCATTAGCGGTGAAATTGACTATGTATTCCCGGAGGGGTTTGTCCTGGAGGCAGGGGATCATGTGGTGGTTGCGGCGGTTCCGGCTGATGTTTCGGCGGTTTACGGGATCACGAACGTTCTGGGGCCCTACGCGGGTGCTTTGGCGAATGGCGGGGGGAAAGTGCGGCTGCGTAATGCGTCGGATGCGATCCGGTTGGAAGTGGACTATGGCGATAGTCCTCGTTGGCCGGCGGCGGCGGACGGGGCGGGTCACTCCTTGATATTGGCACGTCCGAGTTATGGGGAGGGGGATGTAAGGGCTTGGGATTCCAGCCAATTGATTGGGGGTTCGCCGGGCGGTGTGGATGCGGTGAGGCCGGATCCATTGATGGCGGTGGTGATCAACGAGTATTTGGCGCACACGGATCTTCCGCAGGTGGATTACATTGAACTGTATAATACGGGGTCAGCGGAGGTGGATTTGAGTGGTTGTGTAGTGACGGATGATCCATCGACGAACCGGTATGTGATTCCATCGGGAACGACGCTGGGTGCCGGGACTCATCTTTTATTGGAGGAGGGCACGCTGGGATTTCGTCTGAGTGCGGCGGGTGAGACGTTGTATTTTGTGAAGGCTGGCGGCAGCAGGGTGATCGACGCTGTGAAGTATGGGGCGCAGGAGAATGGCGTGGCGTCGGGCAGGGTTCCTGATGGTGCTCCGGTGTTTCGGCGTTTGGCGGCTCCGACGCCTGGCGGGGCGAACGCTGCCCGGCGGGTGGAGGACGTGGTGATCAACGAGATCATGTATCATCCGATTTCGAATGATGATGATGACGAGTATGTGGAGTTGCACAACCGGGGAGCTGGAGTGGTGGATTTGTCGGGTTGGCGATTGGAGCGGGGTATTTCGTTTGAGTTTCCTCAGGGGGCCTCGCTGGCGCCCGGTGGGTATTTGGTTGTGGGGCGGAGTCAGGCGAGGTTATTGGCGAACTATCCCGGGGTGTTGAGTGCAGCGAACACCTTTGGGGATTACAGTGGGAGTTTGGCGGATGGCGGCGAGGGACTGGCGTTGCGGATGCCGGACACCGTGACGGACACCAACGAGCTTGGGGTGATCCGGACCAATCGCATTTTCATCACCGTGGGAGAGGTGGATTACCGTGATGGTGGTCGTTGGGGGCAGTATGCGGATGGCGGTGGTTCCAGTTTGGAGCTGGTGGATTCGCGGGCTGATCCGGCCTGGCCATCGAACTGGGCGGACAGTGACGAGCGCTCGAAGGGGAGCTGGACGCAGGTGGAAGTGACGGGTGTCTTGGACAATGGCAATGGGGGTTACGCACCGGATCGGCTGCATATCGGGATGCTGGGTGCAGGCGAGTGTATGGTGGATGAGGTGGAAGTGATTCCTTCGGGTTCGTCCACGAGCCGGCTGGCGAACGGTGGGTTTGAGAGCGGGACGACCAGCTGGACATTTTCGGGTAACCACAAGACGTCCACGGTGGATAGCTCCGGGGCGTTTGCGGGGACGAGGTGTTTGCATTTGCTGACCGAGGGAGACGGGGACACTGCGCCGAATACCGTTCGCGGGATTTTGAGTCCTGCATTGAGCGTAGGCCAGACCGCGACCATTCGTGCCCGGGTGAAGTGGCTGGCGGGTTGGCCTGAGGTGTTGTTCCGGCTGCGGGGCAACCACCTGGAGTTGCCCGCGAGGATGGCTGTGCCGAAGAATCTTGGGACTCCGGGAGCGGTGAACAGCCGTCGAGCATCGAACGTGGGGCCGGCGATTGTCGAGGTGAAGCATCAGCCGGTGTTGCCGCGGGCGAGTGAGGCCGTGAAGGTGACGGCTCGCGTGAGTGATGTGGATGATGTGGCGAGCGTGTTGTTGCGGTATCGGGTGGATCCATCGACGACCGTGACTTCATTGACCATGCGGGATGATGGATTGGGTGGGGATGAGCATGCGGGGGACGGAGTTTTCACGGCGACCTTGAGTGGTCGGAGCGCGGGGAGTCTGGTGGCTTTTCGGGTGGCGGCGACGGATGATGCGTCGGTTGGGGTTGCGAGCACATTTCCGGTGGAAGCGACGGGGCAGGAATGTTTGGTGCGTTGGGGTGATCCGACGCCATTTGGCAGCTTTGCGCATTACCATGTCTGGCTGACGTCGGCGACCATGTCTGCGTGGGGTGCATCGGGTGGTTTGGACAATACGTGGCGGGATGCGACCGTGGCGTATGGTCCGCACCGGGTGATTTACAACACGCGGGTGCGGGACAAGGGGAGTCCATGGCATGGGGGGTATGGGGATTTGGCGGGTGAGATGCCATCTGACGACAGGCTGCTGGGTGCGAGTGACCGGGTTTGGGCGTCGACGGGGAACGGGGGCAGTGAGGGGACGGGGATCCGGAGTCAGGTCGCTTCGTGGGTGGGGCAGCAGTTGGGTATTCCGTATTTGCATGCCCAGTATGTGCATGTTTTCCAGAACGGCTCGCCATTTGGCGGGCGGAACATCATGGAGGACTTGGAGCAACCGAACCATGATCATGGGGAGGCGTGGTTTCCGGATGGCGGGGAGGGGGATTTGTACAAGGTGGCGATGTGGTTTGAGTTTGGGGACGACAACTCATCGTTTGGAGCGACGAGTGCGACGGCGGAGCGGTTTACCACGACGGGTGGGGCCTACAAGCTAGCGCGTTACCGTTGGCATTTTCAGCGGCGTTCCAATGATGGGAATGCCAGCAACTTCACCAACTTGTTCGACATGGTGACTGCATTGAACTCGACGGCGAACTACGTGCCGGGTGTCTTGAACCAGATTGATGCGGAGCAGTGGATTCGTTCCTATGCCTACAGCTTCGTGATGGGGAACTGGGATGTCTGGAGCTACAACGTGGGACAGAACATGTATGCCTACAAGCAACCGGGTGATCGATGGAAATTGATGCCATGGGATATCGACTTTGTTTTGGGGCTGGGTGACGGGACGAGCGGCAAGATTTGGGGTGGGCAGGATCCGGTGATCAACCGGATGTATGACACGCCGGAGTTTCGGCGGATGGTTTGGCGGGCGGTGGAGGACACGATCAACGTGCCGTATCAGCCTGAGAACTACGAACCGCAGATTGAGGCCAGAAGTTCCGTGCTGGCGCGGAACGCGATAGGCGGGTTGCAGGATCCGTCGGGTATACGCAGCTACATTGAAGGGCGGCGTGCATACCTTGAGGGGCAGCTTGCGGCGAACAACACGAGCACTTTTGCCATTACCACGAACGGTGGGGCTGACTACACGACGTCGACGCCGACGGTGTTGTTGACGGGCCAGGCGCCGTTTGGGGTGGCGACCATTGAGGTGAACGGGGTGCCGTATACTGCGACGTGGTCGACTTTCACGACGTGGCGGATCAGCGTGCCGATGACGGATGCGGTGAATGTGTTGAACATTGTGGGGCGTGATTTGAGGGGGCAGGTGGTTGCGGGAGCGCAGGACACGATTACGATCCAGTATACGGGGACGGTTCAGCGGCCTGAGGACTACGTGGTGATCAACGAGGTAAACTACAATCCGCTGGAGCCCTCGGCTTCGTATCTTGAGCTTTACAATGCATCGACTTCGACGGCGTTTGATCTTTCGGGCTGGAGGCTGGAGGGTGCGGCTTACACCTTCCCGACTGGTGCGGTGATGGGTGCTGGTACCTACCTGGTGCTGGTGAAGGACCGGGCTGCGTTTGGGGCGGCTTATGGCAATGCCGTGCTGCCGTTTGACGAATTCCCGGGGCAACTGGACAACGGTGGAGAGACGCTCAGGCTGGTGAAGCCTGGTTTGACGTCGGATCTGGATATCACGGTATCGGACGTGAGATATGACGATGTCCTGCCGTGGTCGTCGTTGGCGGACGGGCAGGGGCCGTCGTTGCAGTTGATCGATCCATCGAAGGGATCATGGCGAGTGGGGAACTGGGGGGTGAAGCCCGTTGCGGATGCGAACCGGGTTACGCCTGGCGTGCAGAATTCGACGCGGCAGACCTTGGCGGCGTTCCCTGACATTTGGATTAACGAGGTGATGCCGTCGAACCAGACGGGGGCTACGGACGCGGCGGGTGAACGCGAGCCTTGGATTGAGATTGTGAACACCGGGGTGATCGCGGTGGACATGTCGGCGTATTACCTGACGGACAGCTATACGAATCTGACCAAGTGGGCGTTTCCGAGCGGGAGCAGTATTCCTGCTGGAGGGTTCCTGTTGGTCTGGGCGGATGGTGAAGTTGGGGAGGGAAGTGCGGCGGCGCCGCACACGAGCTTCAGGTTGAACTCCACGAATGGATCGGTGGCATTGGTTCGGATGCAGGGCACGCCTTCCACGGCGGCGGTTATGGATTACGTGGACTACGTGATTTTGTCGGCCGATCGGAGCTTTGGTGCGATCCCGGATGGCGAACCGCGTCTGCGCCGGTTTTTACATTATCCGACTCCGGGAGCGGCGAACGATCCGTCGTCGCCGGAGGTGGCGGTTCGATTGAACGAGTACATGGCATTGAACACCTCGACGGTGCAGGATCCGGCCGACGGGGCGTATGAGGACTGGTTTGAGTTGTATAATGGGGGGCCGGAGGACGTGGATTTGACGGCGTTCACCCTTACCGACAACGTGACGAATTCGGGTCAGTTTGTGATTCCACCAGGGTATGTGGTACCTGCGGGTGGTTTCCTGTTGGTTTGGGCTGACAACGAGCCATCGCAGAACAGTCCGACGAACGCGGGTTTGCACGTGAACTTTGCGTTATCGGGTGCCGGGGAGCAGTTGGGGTTATTCGCACCGGACGGCACGCTGGTGGACAGCCTGACCTTTGGCCAGCAGTTGGCTGATGTGAGCGAGGGGGTCTATCCGGATGGATCGTTGCCGCCGGTTTTGGCGTTGGACATTCCGACGCCAGGGACGGCGAACCTGATGGCCGGGGGGAATTTGCCGCCGGTGGTCGTGGCCCCTGATCAGGTATCGGTGGCGGAGATGGTTCAGATGGTTCTGGATGTTGATGCTACCGATCCGGATGCGGGCCAGACGTTGACCTTTAGTCTTGGGGCAGGTGCACCTGCTGGCATGGTGATCGATGCCACCACGGGTGTGGTGACCTGGACTCCCGCGGAGGATCAGGGGCCCGGGGTTTACAACATTACCGTGATTGCGAGCGATGACGGCGTGCCGGTGCGTTCTGGAGTGAAGGTGGTGCAGGTGACCGTGACCGAGGTCAATCGTGCACCGGTTTTGACGCCGCCCGGGGACAAGGTTGCGAACGAGGGGTCGGTGCTTGCGATCAACATGATTGCCGTGGATGTGGACATTCCCGCGAACGGTTTGGTTTACAGCCTGGATGCGGGGGCACCGGCGGGGGCGGTGATCGATCCGGTGACGGGAGCATTTACGTGGACGCCGGCGGAGTCTCAGGGCCCCGGAGTTTATCCGATTACCGTGCGGGTGACTGATGATGGTGTTCCGTCATTGAGTGCGGCGCAGACCTTCAGCGTGACCGTGAACGAGGTGAACAACCCGCCGGTGATGCCGGTGATAGGGTCCCAGACAGTGGAGGAGTTGTCTGAGTTCAGGCTGCAGGTTGCCGCGACTGATCCGGACAATCCGCCGAGCGCGATTCTGTATTCGCTGGACGCGGCGCCGGCGGGGGCGGTGATTGACGCCAGCTCGGGATGGTTGACCTGGACGCCTACCGAGGCTCAAGGGCCGACCAATGCGATATTCATTGTGCGGGCGACGGAGGTTGCGGTGCCGAATCCATCGAGCAGCCGGACCTTCTCGGTTGCGGTTACGGAGAAGAACCAGGCCCCAACGCTACAAGCGTTGAGTAATCAGACTGTAGTGGCAGGCGAGACCCTGTCGTTTACTGCGGTGGGTTCTGACGCTGATCTGCCGAGGCAGGTGTTAACATACAGTCTGGATGCGGGGGCACCGGCGGGGGCGTTTATTGATCCGGTGACCGGGGTGTTTGCGTGGACGCCGGATTATGACGCACCGGCTTCGACGAACCAGATTACCGTTCGGGTGACCGACGATGGTCCCGGCTTGCTTAGTGCGGCCCGTACATTGCAGGTGGTGGTTGAAGGGCGTTTCCTCACTGTCATCAACGAGGTGATGCATACGCCGTCGGTTGCCGGGGCATCGTATGTGGAGCTCCACAATCCTTCTAGCCAGGCGTCGGCGGATCTTTCCGGGTTCGTTTTGGAATCGGCGACCATGAGTTACACCTTTGCTGGCGGGACGGTGCTTGTTCCGGGCGGGCACATTAGTGTTAGTGGCAATTTGACCGCGTTCACCTCGGCATACGGGGCGGGGTTGAACGTGGTTGGGCCGTGGACGGGCAGTCTTGCGAACGATGGCACCCTTCGATTGGTGCGACCGGGTTCCGGTGAAGTAGTGGACGAGGTGACGTATCACAACGCGTTGCCTTGGCCGTCGCAGGCGAATGGTGGTGGAGCCTCGTTGCAACTGAAGGATCCATTGCAGGACAACAACCGTTTGGGGAACTGGTCCGCTACCGTGAACTTTGGCGGGGACCAGACCGTGGTGGAGTTGACGAGCAACTGGTCGTATTTCCAGGACGGTGCTCCGCCGGCGGGCTGGAGCGGGCTGACCTTTGATGATGCGCCGTGGTCGAGTGGGCCTGGTTTACTGTATGTGGAGACCACCGATATTGGTCTGCCACGGCAGACGCCGCTGGTCTTGGGGCAATCCGCCTATTATTTCCGGACTGCCTTTGATCTGGCGGTAGTTCCGAACGGGGCGACCTTGGAGTTGTCGTATGCGTTGGACGACGGTGCAGTGTTCTGGCTGAACGGTCAGGAGTTGACGCGGGTGCGGATGCCGGAGGGTGACATTACGCACGACACGTACGCGGCGGGGACCGTGGGTGATGCGGCGTTGGAGGGGCCGGATGTTTTCGGTTCGGCCCTGTTACGTGCCGGTCGCAATGTCCTGGCGGTGGAAGTGCATCAGACGGGTCCGGGCAGTTCGGACATTGTGATGGGCGCGGAGCTCAGGCTGGTGGGTGGCGAGGTGGCGGCCTACACGCCATCGGCGCCGAACAACGTGAGCGAGGCGCTCGGGCGGTTTCCGACGCTGCGTATCAACGAGGTCTTGATGAGCAATGTGACCGGTGTGACGGACAGTGCAGGCGATCGTGAGCCTTGGATTGAGATTGTGAACACGGGGGCGACTGCTGTGAGCCTTGATGGTTTGTATCTCAGCAACGATCCCAACAACCCGGGACGGTGGGCGTTCCCGGCGGGCTGGTCGATCCTGCCTGGCGGGTACCTGGTGGTATTTGCTGATGGTGAGGAGGTCGAGACCGTGGGCAGTGAGTTTCACACCAACTTCCGTTTATTGCCGGGGCTGGGAGGCACTTGGAATGTGCAGCTTTCCATGGATGTGGGGTCTGGTTTCGTTGGGGTGGATGCCATGGCGGGTCGCACACCGGTGGCGGATGTTTCCGTGGGATTGGTGCCTGACGGGTATCCTGCCGGGTTAGTCTCGATGCAGGTCGCCTCGCCTGGCGGGTCGAACGCCGGGGTATCGGAACCGGTGTTCGAAGGTATTGGGTTGGACGGTAACGGGAGCCCGGTGATCTCGTGGTTTGGTGAGGCAGGAGTGGAATATGTGCTCGAGGCCACGGAAGTGATGCCTGCGGGGATTTGGGAGGCTGTGTCGACTGTCACTGGTGCGGGTTCGGTTGTGACTGTGACGGATGAGGGCGCAGGCGGGATGGGGCAGCGCTATTACCGCGTGGTTGTTCTGCAGCCTTAGATCAGGACCCTTCAAATATCAGGTCGGGTTTTCGCCTTGTCGCCGTCCGGATGGACGGCGATGTTGGGCCCTTCATGCGTGGCAAAATTACAGCTGAGAGCATTCGTGGTTACAAGGGGCGACGTCCGGTCGGGGCTTTGACTGCGTATGATTATCCCACGGCGCGTTTATTGGATGAGGCTGGGGTGGACGTGATCCTGGTGGGGGATTCATTGGGGATGGTGGTTCTGGGGTATCCGGACACCACGCATGTCACGATGGCGGACATGTTGCACCATGTGCGGGCGGTGGCGCGTTCGCGGCCTCGTGCGTTGCTGGCTGCTGATATGCCTTATGGGAGTTATCCGGATGCTGGTGCAGCTGTGCGCAATGCGAGGCTGCTGTGTGAGGCGGGAGCCGAGGTCGTGAAGGCGGAGGGGGGGCGTGGGATTTTTGAGGTGGTGGAAGCGATTGTGAAAGAGGGGATGCCGTTCCTTGGGCATCTGGGCATGTTGCCTCAGCGGATTGTGGAGGAGGGGGGCAAGTATCGGATCAAGGGGCGATCGGAGGAGGAGAGGCACGCCTTGGTGCAGGATGCTTTGGCGCTGGAGCAGGCTGGAGCGTTTGCGATCGTGTTGGAGCTGGTGGTGCCGGAGGTGGCGGCGGAGGTCAGTCAGCGATTGAGCATTCCGACTATTGGCATTGGGTCGGGGCGGGATTGTGACGGACAGATTTTAGTGACGCAGGATCTGACGGGTGGATTTCCATGGTTTACCCCCAAGCATGTGGTGCCTTTGGCGAGGACTGGGGAGGATACGCGTGAGGCCGTTGGGAAGTGGATGGCAAGTCTGGGGGGGGAAGCGCGGAGGGGGAAGCGGGAAGCGGGAAGCGCTGACGGCTGAGGGCAAGGCGGGGTTTGATACCGATAGCGATCCCGATTTCGATTTCGATGGGTGAGCGAGGTTGGTGCGCGGGGTTGGATATTCAACCGCGTTAGTCAGTGGGTTCGGAGCTGATGTTTTCCGTTGCAGGGGGTGGTGTGATTTCCGGCTCCGGTTTGGGGGCTGGGGGGAAATCATCTGAGGCGGGGCGACGGACGCCGCCGTGCACGATGACTTCGCCTTCCTTGGTCACCTGGAGGGTGGGGCGGCTGGGGCCGGCGTAGTCGTAGGTGTTTCTGAGGATGATCTCTCCGTCGGGGTTGATGGTGATGTAATAGAAGCTGCGGGCCCCGTATTGGTAGAGAACATGGAGGAGACTTGCGCGGTCGATTTGCTTTTCAGGGGAGCTGAAAGTGAGCATCGGACCGAGTGGAAACACGGCGAAGGGCTTTTGGCCGGTGGCGTCGGTAATCAGCGCGTAGAGTTTCAGGACCTTGAGGTGGTTTGCGGTTTGGAGGGCGTAGCGGCGGATTTCGGGTGGGCCGGGTGTGGCGGTGGACGGGGCGACACCGAAGCGTTGTTCCCAGAGAGTGGATCCGGGAATGATGTCGAACTCTACCGGCGCGATTTTGAGGCGTTGTCCCCAAGCCTGGATATGGAGCGTTGCTGAGAGGATGAAGTGGCCGGAGCTGAGTGGCGGGTAGTGGGGGGTGAGGTTGACGCGTTTGGTGGCGATTGTGGCGTTGGGGAGGTCGAATTCACCTTGGACGGGTGTCTGGCTTGTGGGGGCGATGGGACGACCTTCGCGGGATTCAAGAGAGAATTCGAGCCAGTAGTTGTCGCGTCCCAGCTCGAGGGTTTGGCCGGTGAAGTTGGTGATCCTGACGGAGACGGGCAGGGCTTCCCCGGTGAGGAATTGTTCCTGAGGGAGCTGGAGTCCGGCACTGAGCTGGGCCCGGCCGGTGAGGGGGGCGCAGCAAAGCAGTGCGACTAGCGCAGTGCGCTTCAAATATGTCTTCATAGCAGGATCGACAGGTGCCGCGCCTGCGTAGGGCGGCGATTATTTGCCCAGTGCGAGACGTTCGGCCAGGCGTTCGGGCAGGCCTGCTGCCCGGATTTTGGCCTGGGTTTTGGCGATGTCGTAATCGAGTCGGCGCAGTTCGATTGTGCCTTCATCCATGTCGTAGACCACGTAAGTGGCCTTGGCGACACCGTCGCGGGATTGGCCAACGCTACCGACATTGACGAAGTATTTGCGGCCGGGTTCGACCTTGAACTTCGAATAGGTGCCTCCGCGGACGACCGTATCGCGTATGAACGCGATAGGGACATGGGTATGGCCGAAGAAGCAGATGGAGGTGTTTTGGTAGGTAAAGCTGGCTGCGGCGGCGAGGCGGTCAAAGACGTATCCCCAGCGTTGGGGGCCGTCGAGCGTGGAATGGACGATAGAGAAACTGGCGACCATCCGGATGTATTTGAGGTTGCGGAGCCAGTCACGGTCTTCCTCGGTGAGCTGGTTCCGGGTCCATTGGATGGCCTCGGCGGCGTGGGGGTTGAAGCCTTCGAGGTTGCTTTCGAGCGAGCAGTATTCGTCGTGGTTGCCCTTGACGCAGGGCATATTCATTTCACGGACGATATCGAGGCATTCTTTGGGATTGGCGTTATAGCCGACGACATCGCCCAGGCAGCAGTAGTGGGTGCAGCCTTGTTCCTTGGAATCATTGAGCACGACTTCCAAGGCTTCGAGGTTGGCGTGCAGGTCGGCTATGATGGCGTACTTCATCGCATTTATCCGGCTATCTCAAATCCGCGCAGGTTACCTGTGGCTGCGGACCACTGGATTTCTTCGTGGCGAATCAATCCTCCCAGGCCGGAATCGAGGATGGCTTGCTGGAAGGCTTCGAGCTCATCCCGTTCACCTTCTGCGACCAATTCGACTCTGCCGTCGGGCAGGTTGCGCACGGTGCCGGTAAGCTCGAAGCCCATGACCAATCGTTTGGTTGTGTAGCGGAATCCTACGCCTTGAACTTTACCCGAATACAGAATGGTCATTCGAATGCGGTTCATGGCGAAGCCTTGCGGACACAGCCCCGATTGGCCTTTTGAGGGCCACAAGTTTGGTTTGACCAGCAACTTGCGCGACGGGAATGAAGCCACAATCCGGAGGGGGGGTGCAATGTTTTTATAGGGTTGTGGGACGGGATTGGAGTTTGGCGTTTAGGGATTGGGGTGCTAGGGTTTCCGAGGTTTTGGCTATGAATTCAAATTTAGGCAGCAAGTTGGCGGGCGGGGTGGTTTTAGTTTTTCTGGTGGCGTTGCTGGGGTCTTCCTCGACGTATGTGGTGGAGCCGGGGCACCGCGGTGTTCTGGTGACGCTGGGCAAGGTATCCGAGGTGTTTAAGCCGGAGGGTTTTGGGGTGAAGCCGCCGTTGATTTCGCGGGTGCATCATCAGACCGTGCAACGTCAGACAGGGCGGATGGAGGCGGGTTGTTATTCGTCTGATTTGCAGCAGGTCGTGGTGGAGGTGAAGGTGTTGTATCGGGTTCCGGAGGGTCAGGTGGTGACTTTGTATCGGGATTTTGAGGGAGACATTTTTGATTCGCTGGTTGAGCCGCGGGTGGCGGAGGCCTTGAAGGAAGTGACGGCATTGCGTCGGGCGGAGGAGATTGTGCAGCAGCGGGAGCAAGTGAAGTCGATGACATTGGATTCGGCGCAGGCGAAGGTGGGGGGGTTGCTGGTGATTGAGGATGTGGTGCTGGAGGACATTAAGCTGACGGACATTTTGGAGTCATCGATTGAGGAGAAGATGGTACGTGAGCAGGAGGCGGCTCGCGCGCGGTTTGCGCAGCAGCAGGCGGAGGTGGAAGCGGAGACCAAGGTGATTGAGGCGAAGGGGGAGGCGGATGCGATTCGGTTGCAGGGCAAGGCCTTGCGGGAGAATCCTTCGGTGTTGGATTTGATGGTGGTGACGCGTTGGGATGGGGTGACGCCGTTGGTGGCGGGGCCGGGTTTAGAGGGGACTGAGGTATTACTGCCATTGGGGCCGGCTCCGGTGGTGAACGAGAAAGCAGGAGGAGAGCAGGAATGAGTTCGAGGCATTATCGGGAGGTAAAGACCATTACCATTGATCCGCGGTCGGTGATGTTGACGGCGGGTGTGGGGATTCTTTTGTTTGCGGTTTTGATCCTGCTGGGCGCGGGGACGTATGTGGTTCAGCCGGGGTATCGGGGTGTGGAGGTGCGGTTAGGGCGGCCGGTGGAGCAATTTCGGGCGGAGGGTTTGGGATTAAAGATGCCGTTTGTATCGACGATTCACCCGATGTCGGTGCGCCAGCGGACGCGGGAGATGTCGGCGGAATGTTATTCTTCTGATCTGCAGCAGGTGCGGATGCAGTTGCGGGTGTTGTATCGGATTCCGCAGGATTCGGTGGTGACGATTTTCCGGGAGTATAAGGGGGATCCGTTTGAGGTCTTGATTTCGCCGCGGGTTGAGGAGGCGTTGAAGGAGGTTGCGGCGACGCGGAGTGCGGAGTTGATTGTGAAGCAGCGGGAGGAAGTGAAGAGTTTGGCGTTGGAATTGGCCCGCAAGAAGGTGGGTGAGAGTCTGCTGAACATTGCGGATCTGGTCTTGTATGACATTCGGTTATCGCCGGAGTTGGAGCAGGCGATTGAGCTGAAGATGGTGCAGGAGCAGGAGGCGTCGAAGGCGAAGTTCACGCAGTTAAAGACACAGATAGAGGCTGAGACCGTGGTGATTCGGGCTCGGGGTGAGGGTGAGGCGATTGAGATTCGGGGTGATGCCCTGAAGGACAGTCCTGGTTTTATTCGGTTGCAGTTGGTGGAGAAGTGGGATGGGCGGTCACCTTTGGTGGTGGGCGAGAGCGGGGGTGGGCTGTTGTTGACTCCCGGGGCGGCACCGGCGAGGGCGAATACGGCAGGCGGAGGGAGTGGGGGACGGCGATGATCTGGCGCAAGTCCAGCGTTCGTTACGGCGCGCTGGTTATAGCGCTGGCGGTGGGCTTGGTCTTGGTTTTCCCTTCTGCGTTGGCCTTTGTGGAGCTGGCGGCGCGGGAGCTGCGTTATTTATGGTGGTTGGTGTTGATGGTGGGGGTTGGGATTTGGTTGGTTTGGGCGGCGAGGCGGAAGCCGCTCTAAGTGTTGAGGCTGAGGGAAGAGCCGGCTCCGGCGGCGTGTGAATGGGGTGGAGCCCAGGGACCGTCAGGCGTCCGGATTCGCCAGAGCGCCTGTTGCTGGCGGATGGTCGACCCTTTTTCGACCGAGCAGGGCGAGGAGGACGGCGCTTTCGAGGATCACGACAGGTCCTTCGCGCCAGGTCCATTCGGCTGGCATACCGGCTTGGAGGTCGATGCCGGTGACGAGGATACCGAAGAGGATGCCGGTGGTGGCGAGGAACCGGAGGGCGGGGTGGTAGCGGTTGACATCGAAGGAGAGGAAGAGGAGTAGGGCTCCGTACATGCCGTAGAGGGCGGAGGCGGAGCGGGTGAGGTAACGGATGATGGGGAGGTCGGGGAGTTCGACGAGGCCCATGCGGTCATTGATGGAGGCCATCCAATCGTGAGGGACGAAGACGAAGGGCAGGGCCAGCAGCATCATGGTGGCGACGAAGCGGAGGTAGATGAGCGTGATGCGTTGTCGGGATTTCATGGTAGGACGGGTTTAAAGAGGTCGAGGAACCAGGCTGGGGGGCGGGTTGGGCGGCCTAGGTCATTGGTGATGGCATGGATCGTGTATCCCTGCGTGACGGGTTTTCCGGTGGCGGCCTGGACGATGCGGGCGTGGCAGCGGAGTCGGACGCGACCTTCCATGAAGGCGACGGAGTGAAGTTCGAGGAGGTCGTCATATCGGGCTCGGCCCTGGTATTCGACGTGGGCTGCGACGAGGGGGAGGAAGAAGCCGCGGTTTTCCATTTCCGTGTAGGGGAGACCGGCATCGCGCATGAGTTCGGAGCGGCCCATTTCGAACCATTCCAGTGGGCGTGAGTTATAGAACGTGCCCATCTGGTCGGTTTCGCTGTAGCGGACGCGAAACTGGAGAGTATGGCGGAGGGCGAGGAGGCTGGGGTCGTTCGGGTTGATTTCGGGCTTTGGCATGTCGGGTTTAGGAGAGGAGAGTGTGGGTGATTTGCCTCGTATCCTCGAGCCATTGTTGGCGTTGCTCGGGTGTGCTGGTGATGACGGGTGAGAGGGCGAGCCGGTGGACAGTGGGGATGCCGCAGAGACCGAAGACCACCTTAAGCCAGTGGGATGCGAGTGGATCGCCGAGGTGGGTTTCCTCGATGTGCTGGGGGGTGTTGGCGGTATGGATGACGAGGGCGGCTTTGGCTTTAAGGAGGCCGACGGGTTTGGCGCCGCCCTGGCCATCGGGGATGAAATTATAGGCACGGCCTGCGCGAAGGCAGCGGTCACACCAGCCGCGAAGTATGGCCGGGGGTGAGCTCCACCAGTTGGGGTGGATGATGGCGATACGATCTGCGGTCTCGACTTCGTGGCAGTGTTGTTCGATGTGGGGAGGGAGTGTTGCGTCCCGTTCCAACTCAGCGGCGGTCATGACGGGATCGAAGCTTTCGGCATAGAGGTCGTGGAACGTGACGGAGTGACCGGCTTCGGTTACGGTTTCGGCGACACGTTGGGCGAGGGCGTGATTGAGGCTGTTGGCTTTGGGGTGGGCGAGGATGACGAGGACGTTCATGGTTGGTCGGTTGGGCTGGATTACAGCATGCGGGTTCGTGGCGGGCAACTCACTGTGGGTGTGGAGGTGTCGCGGCTTCAGTGGTCGCTGTTCATGGTGGTAGGCGTGAGGTGGATGGCGACACCGTTATTTGCTGGCAGGTTAAGCATATGCACCGTGGAGGCGGAGACGAGGGAGGATTCCTTCTTGAGTTGGGTGGGGTTGGGGGACTGGGGGTCATGGGTCCAGCGGGTGGCGTGGTAGTAGGCCTTTTGGGGCAGGAAGCGGTAGGCTAGCGGCAGCGTGCGGGGCTCATCGGCATTCATGGCGCCGATGAACCATTCATTTCCGTGGCGGCGGGCGATGACGGCGTATTGGCCGACTGCGCCATGGAGGACGCGGGTTTCGTCCCAGGAGGTGGGGAGGGCCTTGAAGAACTCGAGTTCCGGGAGGCTGTTGAGTTGGTCGGGGCGATCGTACCAGAAGAGGAATTGCCAGGGGCTGAAGAGGCAGACTGGTTTGGCGAGCTGGAAAGAGTGGGACCAGAGTTCGTTGACCCTTGGGTTGCGGTAGCAGACCGTGTTGTCGGCACGGCCGGCGAGCATGCGGGTGAAGCAGGTGATCAGCGTTTGCCTGGCAGAAGGGCGGGCTTCGTCTCCACGGATGCCTTCCATGGTCATCAGGTTGGGGTAAGTGCGGGAGAAGCCTGTGCCGCGGTATTCATCGTGGACATCAACCATGAGCTGGTAGTCGGCTGCTTTGCGGATGGCATCATGGAGCCATCGGGTCCAGTCCTGTGAGCCCACGTTGACGAAGCCGTATTTGACTCCGCTGACTCCCCAGCTGTGGTAGAGGGGGAGGATGGTATCGAGCTGCTTTTCCAGGGCGCGGCGGTTGACGTAGAGGAGAACGCCGATGTCGTGGTTGCGGGCGTGCTGGATCACCGCGGGAAGGTCGAGGGGGCCAGGGCTGCGTTTGGGGTCTACATTGACGGCGGTGGCATCGGCGAGGTCATCGTATTCATGGCCGTACCAGCCGGCATCGAACTCGATGAACTGGAGGCCGTTTTCTTTGGCGAAATCGACGCAGGCGAGGCCTCCGGCGGTGGTTAGCGTGACTTCGCGGATGATCTTGCCGGGTTGGATCCACGAGGTGTCCTGGATTTGGGACGGTGGGTTGAGGTTTAGCAGGAGGTAGTTTTGTTCGAGGAGTTGGCCGGGGGAATGACCCAGGAGGATGACGCGCCAGGGTGTGCGGAAGGGGAGCGGGCCTTGGCTGGGGCCATCGGTTTGGGTGGTGAGTGCGTTGGGGAGGTTGGGGGTGGGGCTGAGTTTGGCTCGGGCGTAGTTGGTGAGGCCGGCTTCGGCGATGGCAATGTAGGTATTGGTGCCGGCATCGATCAGCAGGGGACGTTCGCAACCGGGCTTGAGCTGGCTCAGGTGCGTTTCCTCATATTCACCTTGGGCGGAGTAGGTGGCCCAGGTGCGGTGGTCGCCGGTGAGCCTGAACTCGGAGATTTCATTCAGGATGTGGGCTTGGGCCCAGCTGACCTGGGGCGGGAGTTCGAGCTGGATGGCGAGGCCCTCGTTATAGGCCCGGAAGCGGATGATCACGCGTCGGGTGGTTGCGGACTGGTGGTTTAGTTCGACTTCGAGGGCGTTGTAGTGATCGGGGATCGATGACCTTTCGCCGGTGACGGGTGTCCAGTTGGTATTTACGCTGGTGGTTGAGGCATGAGCGATAGCGAGGTCTTTGGCGAGGGACGGTGCTTCCACCAGTTCCAAGCCGAGTCGCGAGGGGGTGATGATGGGCTGACCGTTCCAGGAGAGCGAGTAGGCGGGGCAGTGTTCCGCGCCGTTCATGCTCGCGAGGCTGAACTGCAATTGCAGATGGCCATCCGGGGAGGAGAGCGAGAGCGTGTTGGTATTGCCGAGGGACTGGAGGGGCTGGAGCAGTGTGATGGTGGCGAGAAGCAGAGCTTGGTTCATGGCTGGGTTGGGGGTGTAGTTAGTCCCAGATGTTCACGCCCATTTCCTGGAGTTGGGCTGCGGCGTTGAGGAAGTGGGCGGTGATCCAGAACACTGTCCAGGTTTCATGGTAGCCGCCCCGGAAGCGGGAGGGGTCGGACTGGTCGCCTCCCTGAACGTAGTTGGTGTGTTGGGGTTGTTCCCCCTGGCTGCCGTAGGGGTCGATGAGTTGGCCGCAGCTCCGGAACATGACTTGGGCGAGTTGGATGAGGTCGGGTTGGTTCAGGAGTTGTCCCATGCGGTGTATTTCCGGGGTCATGAGGACGCCGTAGGCATCGACGTGCATGTTTTGCGGGGAGACCGCGGTCCACCCGCGGGAGTTGAAGGTATGGTCGCGGAGGCGGCCGGCCGGTAGGTCCATATCCCAGACGCAGACGTAGGTGAGCACGACATCGAGCGCGTGTTTGGCCCAGGTGAGGAAGCGCGGGTTGGAGGTGGCCTCGTAGACGGCGAGGAAGCCTTGAAGCGCGGCGTAGGCACCTTCCTTGTCCTCAGAGCTGGCGTCGAGCGTGCCACCCCAATAGGGTTCCCGCATGGAGAGGTGTCGGTCGGCGAAGGTTTCGGCGGCTTTGATGGCGGCTTTGAGGTAGGCGGGTTGATTGAAGAGTTGGTGGGCTTTACAGAGCGGGGCGATGAAGAACGCTTCGCTGGTGGAGGGCGGGTTCCAGTCGGGTTGGAGGATACGGTCGGCGTGGAGGTCACAGGCCTTTTTCAGGAAGGCTTCCCAGGGTGCGGTGTTGAGTTTGCGGGTGCGGCCGACGCGGATGGCGTTGGCGATGTTGTTCATGCCTTGGCCTTGGGATAGGACTTCGATGTGGCTCCATTCCCTGGTTTCGTAGTTGTACCAGGTATGGAAGCCGGCTTCGTAAAAAGTGGCTTGGGCGATGGTGTTCAGCGAACGCCTGACTTGTTCGTCTGTGTTGCCGGCGCCGAGGTGGTCGCCGAGGACTTGGAGTGCGTAGCCCGGGGCGGCGGCCTGGCCGCACCAGCCGATTACGAAGAAAGGGCGGTTGGAGTCGGGATACTTGGCGAAGCCGGCGTCTGTGGTAGTGGTATGCCATCGCGTCTGGCTGAAGCGGTATTTGCTTTCGAGGATTTCGCTGAACGAGGGGAATCCGTACAGGCTATAGGGTTGAAATATCTCGAGGCTGGTTTGGGTGGCGCTTTGGAATCCGGCGCCTTCGGTGGTTACGGGGTAGGTTTGGAGGTAGAAGGTTTTTTCGATGATGCCGTTGGGGGGAACGTCGAGGTAGGCATTTGGGTAGGGGGCGAAGCCGGACTGGCGCTGTTTGGTGACTGAGCGTTGGCCATTGGAGGCGGCGGGGCCGGAGTAGAGTACGAGTTCCGTTGCGTTTCCCTGATTGATGCAACCGAGTGACCACCATTGGTCATGGAGGTGGGCGAACGGAGCGGGGGTGGGGACTGAGTGGAGTGCTGCCCCTTGCCAGCTTGAGTTCGAGGGCCATTCGAGGCTGACGAACGGCATGGGGAAGCGGTGTTCCTCGTAGATTGCTTCTTCGCCTGGTGTGCCTGAATACACGGGGACGCGTCCGCTGCGCGCACCCGAGGGGTTGCCGTGGTAGAGGATACCTGGCATGAGGACATTCCGGCCTGTTCCGGGGGTGATAAAGCGGACGGAGAGCGTGCAATG
This sequence comes from Verrucomicrobiota bacterium, assembly GCA_046047235.1. Taxonomy (GTDB): domain Bacteria; phylum Verrucomicrobiota; class Verrucomicrobiia; order Limisphaerales; family JAHDYP01; genus JBMTVN01. Next base: position 60,137 of record JBJOII010000033.1, read on the forward strand.
TGAGGCGGGTTCGGATCCGCGCCAGACGAAGCGTCGGATGCACTTGATGTAATTCGCGTAGGGGCGGTAGGCATCAGAGACCTCCCAGTTCCCCCGGGGAGTGGCGAGGGTTCCGCGTAGGATGGTCCAGGGACCGGAGTGTTCGATTTGGTCAGGCGAGGCGTGGTGCCAGTTGGCTGGCCATTGATTTTCCCAGTCCATAGCGACAGACCAAAGACCCTCAACGGGGGAGCTGAGGGTGGGCTGGTCTTCGAGGGTCCATTGGACTGCGGGTTTGTCCGGGGAAGTTGAGAAGGAAAGGCCGGGGGAGGCGCTGGCGAAGAAGGTGGTGAGAAGGGTGAGTGCGTAAAGAGAGTGGATGGTTCGGACGGCGAGTATGACGGCTGGATGCGGGATGTTTCGGAGAGTCATGCCGTGCGGCATTGTTTGGCAAACCGAGGGAGGCTACAAGCCTTCGAACGTGCAGGCCGAGAGAAGCCTTTTAGTCTGCTGATTGTTTGAGCAACCGGAGGGCGGGGTCGTAGTCCTTGCGTCGTTCCGAGGGGATGAACGAGCGCGCTTTGGGGAGGTTGCTGAGGCAGCGTCCCAGCGTGGCATTCTCGAGTGAGCCGACGTCGCGCGAATGGGCAAGGAGAGATTCCGGGATGCCATGCATGAGGAGAATCGCGGGATCACCTGAGGCCAGCGCGGTGATGAGCTTGAGCACGTTCTTGACCGGGATACGTTTGCGGGAGAGGTGTGCCGGCGTGCAGACGGTCCGGAGGGCGGCTCTGAAGGCGTCGATTTCTTCGGGCGAGGAGGCGTTGTTCGAATAGGAGCGGGTGATCTCGGGGGTATGGGGTGAGGCACTGGGATTTTGTGAGGCCCGGGCGAGGAGGTAAGGGAGAAGGGTTGCGGTGATGCTCGCTTCTATGGCAGGGAGGATCTTCTTCAGAGTGGAGGGACGTTGCTTTCGTCCTGCGGCGATGGGCCTGAACCTGTGAGGGAAGACCGTCTGGAGGCTGAGGATAGGGGGGTGGTTTTGGGGTTTTAGAGCGGGTTCGGAAGCCTTGAGTCGAAGCCACAGCGTGTTCTGGCTATGTTCATCGACCGTGATGATGGCGGAGGCTTGCTGGAGCAGGGATCGACTGAGGCTGGGGATGCCGCATTGGCCGTGGTGGACTGGATGAATATCCAGCCTGGAGAGGATCTGGTTTTCGTGGTGGAGGAATTGTTCTTGTTCCGGGTTTGGGATGGGGCCCGGGCCCGGGGTGGGGCTGAGGGTGGCAACGCGGACATCGACCAGATGGGTGAGGGCATTTTTTTGCAGTAGGTGGAGCAGGATGCGGCTGGTAGCCCTTTCGAGGTGGAAGGGTGACGCGCCGATACAGAGCAGCAGAGGAGCTTCGTCCGGGGGCAGCCGGAGAATGTGTTCTCCGGCCTTTTGGACTTCGGGGGACGCGGGGCAGGCTAAGGTCCTAAGCCAGGTTTGCCATGACCGATAAAGGCGCTTTGACATGCGGCGAGCGATAGGGCGGTAGGTTCTTCGCCCGATTCGGGTCTTCGGAACGAACGAGCGGATTGCAGACATCCGGGAGATGAATTGGGCAAGCACGCGGCCATCGATGGTTCCATCGGGGAAGAACAGGTCGTCTTCAGGGTTTTCGAGCAGGAGGGGCGTGGCACTGCCGAGGTTCCCGCCGATGCTGACCGTGGAGATGAAGCGGATGGTCGGGCGCAATTGCTTCTGGGGGGTGTTTAGCAGGAGTTGGATGATGTCCTGGTGGGGCTGGGCTGGGGGCGTTGGCGGTTGGCGATGGCGGCCCATCAGCTTATCCCAAAGCGAGAAAGTGGGGAGGGGCAGGTTTGTGTAGGGTATGGTGGTCGGGTTTGGAGGCAAGGGTAGTGGGCCGGTTTGCAGGAAGGGAGCGGGGGGGATTTGTTTGGGGGATCTCCCGGGTGCGGTGATGCCTGTGGTCTGCGGAGTGGTCCCGGTTGCGGAATCAGCGTTCACCGGCAGCTCGGGTAGGGGAACCAGGGGCGGGTTGTTCTGCACAGGTGGCAGTGCCGGGGAGCGTGACTTGACCGGGGCAGATGGGCTCTCCGGTTCAGCGGCGATGGTTTTCGGAGTGGGCGGCGCGGTGGTGGTGATGGTGGTGGCGATGCGCGGATTTCTGGTAGCGAGACGACTGAGAGCGAGCGTCGTGGCGTTGACGAGGCCGTGAATGAGGAATGCGCCAAGGATGAGGCCGGCTTGGTTGGCGGCAGTGAGGAGCAAGGGGTGGGCTTGGGGAAACCAAAGCGCCAGTTGGCCTGCGATCCGTTCATCCTGCCAGGCGGCTGCGGTGTTGACCGCGGCGATGACGAGTGCGGGCAGGAGGTTGAGCACGGTCCGGCTGCTGCGGACGGCGGATGCAGCGAGAAAATCCGGCAGGTGCGCAACGACGAAGAAAATCCATGTCAGCAGGTGAAAGAGGCGAGTGTTGGCTTCGAACGGTTGACTGGAGAGGGTGAGCGCGGAGAGGGCGAATGCGGCGTAGCCCAGTAGTCCCATGCGGTAGCACCAGGCAGTTTCCTCCAGCCAGGCTCGTGATGCGGGATATCCCTTGGCCTGGAGTCGCCAGTACATGATACCCCCGGGCACCAACGGGTTAGCGCTGGCTGATTTTGCTGGGGGTACGACTTCGGTTGAACTGCCGACACAGTTTTCGATGGGGCCAAAGTTAAGAGAGGCGGCGGTAGATGGCAATATGGGAGATGGGAGATGGGAGATGGGAGACCGGATGCTGGTTAAGGGTTCAAGGTTCGAGGTTGGGGTCCGGGTTTGGCGGGACGTGGAAGCGCGAGTTGAGGCGGGCGGTTATGGGCGGGTGGATGCATTGCAGAGCGCCGTTTTGAGACCGGCGCACGCCCAGGCCTGACGGAATTTCGGGTGCGTTCGGAGTCGTGGTGGCGTTTTGGGGAGCGCCCCCCTGACCTTTGGCCTTTGATCGCGGGTCGATGGGGGGTGGGGGTGCAGGGCAAGGAATGTTGAGTGAAGGCATTTGAAGTTCTTTGGGGCAGTGACTAGCTTCGCGCCCATGCTGGCCGCCGAGAACAAGATGAAACCGGGTGTTGGAGCGCATTTTCTTCCGATGAATCGGAGGGAGATGGAGGCATTGGGTTGGGATGAGTTGGACGTGCTTTTGATTTCGGGTGATGCGTATGTGGATCATCCGGCGTTCGGGGCGGCTTTGATTGGGCGGGTGTTGGAATCGCAGGGTTATCGTGTGGGGGTGATTGCGCAGCCGGATTGGCGGGACAAGGCGTCGTTGGAGGTGATGGGGCGGCCTCGTTTATTTGTTGGGATTACGGCGGGCAATTTGGACTCGATGGTATCGAACTATACGGCGGCGCGGCATCGGCGGAAGGAGGATGTGTATTCTGAGGGGGGTGAACCGGGGCGTCGGCCTAATCACGCTTGTATTGCATATTCGCAGCTGAGCCGGCAGGCCTTTCCCGGGTTGCCAGTGGTGCTGGGGGGGGTGGAAGCGAGTTTGCGGCGGGTCGTGCACTATGATTATTGGGAGGACAAGTTAAGGCCTTCGATTCTGTTGGATTCCAAGGCGGACATCTTGGTGTTTGGGATGGGGGAACATCAGGTGCGTGAGATCGCGGCCCGGTTGGATCGGGGTGAGGGATTGGATGGGATTGCGGGCACCGCGCGTTTGCTGGGGGGGCGGGAATCGGCATCGAGGGACTGGTCTGGATTCTTACGGTTGCCGGACTGGGAGGCGATGCGGGCAGATCCGGGTTTACTGTTACCTTTGACGCGGGTGGTGGAGCGTGAGCAGAGTCCGTATTCGGGCAAGCCGATGGTGCAGTTTCACGGGCAGCGGGCGCTGGTTTTGGAGAAGGCGGCGATTCCGTTGACGACGGCGGAGATGGACGCCCTGTACGCGCTGCCGTTTATGCGCCGGCCGCATCCGGTGTATCGTGGGAGTATTCCGGCGTTTCGGATGATCAAGGATTCCGTGACGATTGTGCGTGGTTGTCCGGGCGGGTGCACTTTTTGTGGCATTGGAGTGCATCAGGGCAAGTTCCTTACTAGTCGGAGTCAGGAATCGATTATTGAGGAGTTGGAGCGGATGAAGGGGGATGAGGATTTCAAGGGCACCGTGAGTGACCTGGGCGGGCCGACCGCGAACCTGTACGGGTGCGTGAACGGGGAGGACGATGCGTGCAAGGTGTGTCGGCGTCCGAGCTGCATGTATCCCACACTGTGCACCAAGCTGACTGTGGTGGAGGAGCAGGCGGTGAACCTGTATCGGGAGGCGAGGTCCATGCCGGGGATCAACCATGTGTTTATCCAATCGGGAGTACGGATGGACGTAGCTTTGAAAACCCCGACCTACATGAAGGAGTTGGTGAAGCATCATGTCTCCGGGCATTTGAAAGTGGCGCCGGAGCATTTGGATCCCGAGGTGTTACGGCGGATGCGGAAGCCGGTGGGAGTCTTTGAGGAGTTCCAGAAGTTGTTTGCCAAGGAGAATGAGGCCGCAGGTAAGGAGCAGTATCTGGTGCCCTACTTCATTTCGAGTTTTCCCGGCTGTTCTGCCAAAGAAATGCAGGTCGTGGAGGACTACCTGACTGAGGAAAATTGGAATTTGCAGCAGGTGCAGGATTTTACCCCCTTACCGATGACTCCGTCGGCTGCGATGTATGTGAGCGGTTTGGACTACGACACCAGCAAACCAATCCATGTGGTGAAAGGGGCGGGAGAACGGCGCAAACAGAGGCAGGCCTTGGCTCCCAATCCAAGGTCGGGCAAACCTGGGCGCGGAGGTCAGGGGGGTAGTCCGAAGTCTCGGAAGCCGGTTCGGGCGGGTGCCGAGGTTGAGGGTGTGGATCACTTCTGATCGGTTGCAGGCGCCTTTGGAGGTGCAATTGAGTCCTTATGCCCGTTGGGCAGCGGTCACTTCGTAGTACGGATTATCGGGACACCTGTCCCGATAATCCGTACGGCGAGAGCGGGGTTGTGTGAGGGCTGCTGATCAGACGGGCTGGCCGAATTCGCCGTTATAGGTAGTGTTGCAGCGGGTGCAGAGGGCTTCGACGAGTTCGAGGTCTGGCGTCCAGGAGTAGACGGCTTGGCACTGTGGGCAAGTCAGCTGGTAGCGGCCTTGGTGCTGTCTAAAGTGGTTCAGGGCATTTGTTGACGGGCTTTCGAGGTCGGCTTCTGTGAGGAGTGAGAGGTCTTCGGGGGTGGGGTCGGTGTTGGCTACCAGGCGTGAGGCTTGGGCATTGATGGCGTGTTCGAAGCAGTTGCGGGCGAGGCGTGCGTTGCCGAACTGTTCATCGCGGTGGGCCCATTCGTGGATGAAGTGGTGGAGGATTTTTTCGCGGAGGCCGGGGGTCATTTTGAGGCCGTTCTTTTGGCAGAAGAGGCTAAAGATACGGCAGAGTTCCTGGGGATTGTAGTCGGGGAAATTGATGAAGCGGGTGAAGCGGGATTCGAGTCCGGGGTTACTGGAGATGAAATTCTGCATTTCGGAGGGGTAGCCGGCGACGATGACGATGAGGCGGGAGCGGTGGTCTTCCATGCGTTTGAGGAGAGTCTCGATGGCTTCGGCGCCGAAGTCCTCTGCGCCGTCGCGGGCGAGGCTGTAAGCTTCATCGATGAAGAGGATGCCGTCGAGGGCGGACTGGATGACGGCGTTGGTTTTGGGTGCGGTTTGGCCGACGTATTCTGCTACGAGGGAAGCGCGGTCACATTCGATGAGGTGACCTTTGCGGAGGACGCCGAGGGCGCGGAAGATACGTCCCATGAGTCGGGCGACGGTGGTTTTACCGGTGCCGGGGTTGCCGGTATAGACGGCGTGGAAGCTGGTGGCGATGGCGGGGAGGCCGCGGGTCTGGCGCATTTGCTGGACCTTGGCGAAGTCGGCGAGTTGGCGGACGCGGTCTTTGACTTCGCGGAGGCCGACCAGTTGTTCCAATTCGGCGAGGACTTGTTCGAGGGATTCCCTTTGGCCGTCGGGGTTATCGCCGAAGGTCTGGGCGTATTCATCGCTGAGCGATTCGATCTGGCGGAGGAGGTAGCGGGCGAAGCGGTTTTCGCGTGTGGAGAGGTCGCCGTCGAGGTGGGCGAAGGCGCCGCAGACATCGCCTACGAGGCGGGCGTAGGCGTGGCAGACGATGGGGGGGATTTCGAGTTTGGTGAGGACTTGGGTGATTTGGTTGAAGGCTTTATCGAGGCCTTCGCGGACGCCTTCGGCGACGGCTTCGTGGAGTCCGTTGAACTTTTCCTGGGCGTTCTCGATATATTCTGAGATGGCGTCACGGACATGGATGCCGCTGCGGGGACTGGGCAGGCGGTTCAGTTCGCGGAGTCGGTCTTTGTGGGGTTTTCGGTAGAGGCCGACGAAGCCGTCGGGGATATCGCTGGTGCGGTTGGAGTAGAGGCAGGCCATCCAGAACTGGGCGGAGGCATCGGCGAGGAGGTTGAGTTCTCCTTTGGGATAGAACACTGACCAGGTGCCTCCGACGATACGGCGGAAGGCATCGAGGATATTCTGGATGAGGTCGACCGTGCCTTGGGGTGTGCGGTCGTAGGAGAGGTGTGGGGGGACGAGGATTTCGAGGTATTCCGTGATGAGGCGGGAGGCGAGGAGGGCGCGGGTGAGTTGTTCCAGCGAGGCTTGGTGAGCAGTGGTGACGTCGGCGACCTCGGGTATTTTGGTGAGGAGCTGTTGGTGGGTGATGGTGTATTGGTGGTCGATGCCGAGGAGGCGTGCGGCCTGGTCATCGGCGAGCAGGCCGGTTTGCTGGAACTTCTCGATGATGGCGTGGGTTTGGAGTTGGTTGATTCCGGCGAGTTCCGGTTGGCTGAGTGGTGCGGCGCGGCGGGAGTCCGGGGTGCCTATGATCGAGGCCAGCACTGCGCCGGGGACGAGTGGGTGGACTCTATGATCGCGGACGAGTTCCTTCACGATATCAGGCGTGGGGGGTTATTCTGCGGGGTGTTGCAGGGCGCGGAGGGCTTTTTTATCGATTTTGCCGACGCTGGTATGGGGGAGTTTATCTGTGAAGACGATTTTGGTGAGGACGGAGCGTTTATGGATCGCTCCGGTATCGGCGATATCGCGGAGATAATGCAACAGGTCGCGTTCGGTGGTGGAGCCGTTATGTGATGTGCGGAGTTTGACGAACGCGAGCGGACGTTCGTCCCATTTGGCGTCGGGCACGCCGATGACGGCGACTTCTTCCACGGCTTCGTGGTGGGCGAGAGTGCTTTCGAGTTCGAGAGAGGAGATCCATTCGCCGCCGGTTTTGATGACATCCTTGAGTCGGTCGGTAATGCGGATATAGCCATCGTGGTCCATGTAGGCGAGGTCACCGGTATGGAGCCAGCCATGTTTCCAGAGCGTTTCCGAGCGTTGGGGATCCTTGAAATATCCTGGCGTGAGCCAGGGGGCGCGGAGTACGAGTTCGCCGACGTTGTCGCGTCCTGGGGGCAGAGCATTGCCTTCTGAATCGAACGCGCGGGCCTGGACGAGGGGCACGGGGAATCCGGTGCGGTCGAGGACGCCGAGTTTGTCTTCATCCGTTCCGTTGACCGTTTCGGGTTTGAAGTGGGAGATCGCGATGATGGGGCAGGTTTCCGACATGCCATAGCCTTGGGCGATATGGATGCCGCGGTCGGTAATTTCCTTGGCGAGGGCTTTGGGGAGTTTGGCGCCGCCGGTGATGACCTTCCAGCGGGAGAAGTCGATTTGGGCGGCGGCGGGAGCGTGCACCATCATTTTGAGGAGGGTGGGCACGCAATGGGAGAGCGTGACTTGGTGTTGGACGAAGAGTTTGAGGAGGGTGCCGGGTTCATAGCGGCCGGGGTAGACCTGTTTGATGCCGAGCAGCGTGGCGATGTAGGGGACGCCCCATGCGTGCACATGGAACATGGGGGTCATGGGCATGTAGACATCGGCGGCATTGAGCGAGACCGGGGCGGGGTGGGCGGCGAGGGCGAAGCCGCTGGTGATGGTATGGAGGACCAGTTGCCGATGGGTGAAGAAGACGCCCTTTGGGTCGCCGGTGCTTCCGGTGGTGTAGAAGAGCGTGGCTACCGTATTTTCATCGAAGTCAGGAAATTGATCGAGGGGAGTGGCTGTGTTGAGGAGGGCCTCATATTCACCGGCGAGAGGGCAGCTGGTTTCGGGTGCGGGGCCATGGTCGGGCATGGCGACCCATTTTTTGACGGAGGGGCATTTATCGTGGAAGCCTTCGGCCAGGGGGAGGAAATCCGGGTGAAAGAAGATGACGTTGTCTTCGGCGTGGTGGATTGTGAAGAGGATTTGCTCCGGGGAGAGGCGGATATTGATGGTGTGGAGGACTGCGCCGATCATGGGGACGGCGAAGAACAGTTCCAGGTAGCGGTGGCTATCCCAGTCCATGACGCCGACGCGGTCGCCGGGTTTGACACCGAGGTTTTGGAGGGTGGTTCCGAGGCGTTTAACGCGGGCGAAGAACTCTGTGTAGGTGAATTCGTGGAGGTCGCGATAGATGATCTTTTGAGTTGTAGCCCAGGCGAGCGGACGGTCCAGCAAGTGTTTGATGAGCAGAGCGCCGTTGCCGGCATATTGCGGGTAGGGGTCCATGATTAGCGCGGGGTTTTAGCGGTTATCCGCGGCTGCGTCAGGTGTAAAATACCTGGATGCGACGGTTGGCGGGGGTGTATGGGCTGGGCGGCAGGGTGTTGATCAGGCGAAGCAGGAGAGGAGGATTTGGAAGACGTCGGTGGATTGGATGGCCTTTTGGTTGGGGAGTTCCAGAGCGTTGGTGATGAGGAGGGGGTGATCGTTGGCTGGGGGTGAGGGATGGCCGTGGGAGCCTTTGACGAGAGTTGCGTCGAGAGGGATGAGGTCCATGAGCATCCGGAATCCGAGTTTCTTTTGGAGGAGGCGCCGGGCGATTTTGAGTTTGGGTAGGCGGATTGAGGGGTTGAGGAAGAGTTCGACGGGGTCGTATCCGGGTTTGCGGTGGATGTCGA
>JBJOII010000034.1:0-33823 GCA_046047235.1 Verrucomicrobiota bacterium
AATATTCATGAAGTTCTATCGATGACTATCGAACAAGCTCATGAATTTTTTGAAGCTGTACCCACAGTGAAAAGAAAGTTAAAAACTCTTTTGGATGTTGGTCTGGGATATGTGAAATTAGGGCAAAGTGCCACCACCCTTTCCGGAGGTGGCACCATCCTGTGCCGCTCTCCCAAAAGGTTCTCGATTACCCGGGCGTGCCCCCAAGCCAGTAGCCGATTAACGTTACCGATCTTGGCATAGAGTCGGTTATAGGCCGCATTTCCTATAGGAACAACATTCCACACGCAACCCGGTGTCTTCCGAATGACATCAGCCAATTGCTGAATGCGCTTATCTCCTGAAATCGATTTGGAATCCTTGATCCCCGCGTCCCGCCAAGACTGGACCATCGAGGCATTCACATAAACACCCGCAACGCACAGCGGACCGAACAGGTCCCCCTTCCCGCTCTCATCTATCCCCAAGCGGGGAAGGCTCAATTCGGGCTGTAGCACCTCCTCGTACCCCAGTTCGGCGACCCTCAGAATCTCCGGTTCTAAGACGAATTGCACAAAATCCTCGGTCCCCTTCCCCTGCACTACCAATTTCCCACTTAGATACATCACGACCTTCGCGGTCTGATATTCAGTGGCAAAGCGCGCATAGGGAACCTGCACGAAGGAGCATCCCCGTTCGCGTAAAAGCCGCTCCAATTGCCTAGCCTCCTGATCAGTGAGCTTGCGGGTATAGGATGTGAGCGGTTTAGCCAAGTCCGGGCAATGTTAGCCCGTAGCCCTGTGAATTCTCAAGAGTGGGGCGTGCGAATCGATTCGGCAGCAACCTTGACCCGGGCACAAACTACCCGCATCCCTACTGCATGTCAGGGAAACAACCGCAGCCAGATGAAGTCCCCGATCCACCCACCGGGCAGTTGGCAAGGGCGCTCATCTTGCATTACCGGAGCACCGCCCGCGACCTGCCCTGGCGGCGAACATCGGACCCTTATGCCATCTGGCTGTCGGAGACCATGCTCCAGCAAACTCAGGTCAAAACCGTGGTGCCCTATTTCGAGCGCTGGATGACTGAGTTACCCGACCTCGCATCGCTGTGCGCCGCACCGCAGGAACAACTACTCCGCCTCTGGTCGGGCCTCGGCTACTACAGTCGCGCAACCCGGCTACAGCTCGCCGCTATAGAGATCCGCGACCGGTTCGCCTCAACCTGGCCCCAGGGTCCGGAAGCCTGGCTAAGCCTCCCAGGAGTTGGCCGCTACACTGCCGGGGCCGTATGCTCGATCGCCTTTAACCAGCCCACCCCCATCGTCGACGGGAACATTGACAGGGTCTTCTCAAGACTCTACGGGCTCTCCAGCTCCCGTGAATCCAAGGAACACCAGCATCGACTTTGGGCCCTGGCCGGGGAGCTGGTCCTCTCAGCCAGCCAATTGTCTGACCTTGGAGGCAGAAGATCCTCCGATCTCAATCAGGCCCTGATGGAACTCGGAGCCATCACCTGCACCCCCAGAAATCCGGAGTGCCCGAACTGCCCGGTCAACGAGCACTGCACCGCATTTCAGTCCGGCACCCCCACCCGTTACCCGGTCGCCAAAAAACGACCGAAGCAGGTGAAAAAGCCACTCCACGTCTGGATTCTCGAATCGGGAGGTAAATTCTTTCTTAAACAGCAAGGCAATGACGACTGGAACTCGGGCTTGTGGCAGTTTCCGGCCACTGCACCAGACCCCGCTAGCCCCCCACCGCATCCCCGCCTATTCCGCCTGAGCCATAGCATTACCCGCCACAACTTCCAGGTAGATGTCTTCCACCTCCACGGCGAAAATGCCGCAACCACGGCCGCCAGGTTCAGCGCTGGCCACTGGTTTCAATGGCGCGAACTGTCCACACTCGCCCTCTCCGGCCTGCAAAGGAAGATAATCAAGAGATGGGAAGCCTACCTACCACCCACAGTGACTGAGGTTCCGTAGTCAGTATTCCTCCCCGGCAACCCGGAGATCGCCAAACATCTGCTGGTATTGATATGCCAGCATCCCCATCGCCAGCGGCCCGAAGAACAGGATCCCAACAAAGCAAAGCAGCATCCCCACAAACCCCAAAATGGCAGCAACCAGGGAAAGCCACAACACACCCCAAAACCGTTTGGCTACCACCCGGCGACTCAGCTCCATGGCCGGCCAAAAGGCCATTCCCTTGTCCACAACCAGCAGCAGAGTAAACAGCCAGCTCACCGCCAGATAGACGTAGCCGGCAAACCCCACTACCAGCAGGAGCAAGGAAATCACCGCAAAGACCCCAAGCACAGCCCCTCCCTCCCCTCCACCCTCTCCCAATGCCCCCCCAAGGACCGCCCCACCCACAAACAGTCCAAACGCGGGCAACAGGCACAATCCGCTCAGCAGACCGGTAACGACGTTGGCCAATGCAAGCTGTCCGAATTGTGGACCGAAGCCTGAGAATGCGACGCCCGCAGTCGCATCCATTCCCCGCACCTTGAGGATGTAGAAATACCAGAGCCCTCCCATCAAAGGTCCTGTCAGCACCAAAGACAGAATCAGGCTCAGGTACGGGATAACGTTGATCGCCAGCACCACCAGATAGACCAGAGCGGTGGCGCCTAACATTACCCCCATATTCGCCTGAAACAACGCCCAGGACCGGTTCAGGCAATCCCCTACGTTGACTTCGTAGTCGCGTGCCAATAACTCTGCCTCAGTCACCCCCGGCCCGACGCCAGCGCCGCCGTGCGGAAACCCGCCTGGAGCTGCAGCCCTCCCCAACCCAGCCCCGCCACCAACTCCACCCTCAGGCTGATCAAAACTCGCCTGCGAAACCAGCCCCCCCAACACCGCCGGCTTGCACCCGGCACACACCCACCCCTCCCCGTGACGGGTCAACTCCCCCAGAGCAAACGACTCTTCGCAAACACTGCAAACACGACGAGCCGCCTGAGCAGCCTCCCCGGACTGGGACGCCGCGCTCTCCGCTATGCTCCGATACGGCTGCCAGCGATCCATGCCCTGACACCAGACTAGCGTATCATGGCCGATCACCCCCTGCTCTATCAGCCGCTGAAATTCCTCCGGACTCACCGGCCCGCGTTGCTGCTTGTCCTGAGCGTAATACCATTCCATCAAATCACCTTTCCGTAGAAACTAGACCGCACTGCTCCACCCGCCGAAGGAGGCCTTACCACGCCTCCCCCACCGACTCCAGTGACATTTATTCCTTCGCCTGCCCCGCCGCCTCAGCCAACAACCGCTGCTTCTCAGCCGCCTTCGCAAAGGGATAGTAAACCGCCATCGCCAGAAAAATAGACACCACCCCCCAAACCGCTGCCCGCCAGTCTCCTCCAGTCACGAGGAAGTGCCCGATCACCGGTGGCGTGGTCCAAGGCACGTTCACAAACGGCTTACTGATCAATCCCAAATCCATCAGCACGTAAGTCGCCCCCGTCAACACCAGGGCATTGAGGATGTAGGGCACCATGAACACTGGGTTAAGAACGATCGGAAACCCAAAGAAAATAGGCTCGTTAATCTGAAACACCTGGGTCGGAAGCGAAAGCCGACTGACCTTGCGAAAGCCCGGTTCCCGTGAATTCAACATGATCAAGGCCAGCGCCAGTGTGGCCCCCGTCCCGCCCACGTTCACAAAGGACGTAAAGAACCCATAGGCAGTCACATATGGCAGTGCCTCCCCTGCCTTCATGGCATCAGCATTTGCCAACAGATAATTCAGGAAAATGGGAGCCACAATCGCATCCATCGCGTTATCCCCATTGATCCCCACCGACCAGAGCAGCGTCACCAGAAAGGCATAAATCAAAATGCCCGGCAGGGTGTTCAAGGCAACCACCGCCGGCTCAAATATCCGCTGAACAATCAGGTTGATGTCCACCCCCAGCAAAAACCGCACTACCCAAGCACTCACCATCAGGACGAACAAAGGTACCAACGACAAAAAAGACTCATACACAATCGGAGGAACGCTCGACGGCAGTCGAATCACCAGGTTGCAGTCGGCAAGCCACTTCTGCACCCGGACACATACCAGCGCGACCAGTATCGCCGTAAACAGCCCCTGCGACCCCAGATTATCCATCTCCAACACCCCGTCCTCCAATCGCACCTGAATCAACAGGAACACAGCAGTCGCCACACTCGCACTCACCACCGCTTCCTGCTTCAGTCGCTTCCCCAAATCGTAAGCCACCGCAAAACACGCGAATAAAGCCAGCATACCAAAGGTCGCGGTGACCGGAACCTCCAGCAGCTTCAGGTAGGGCTCCACCACCTTCTCCCAGCCATTCACCGGCAAATACGCCACAATCAAAAACAAACCACCAATGATCGTCAGCGGCACAATCGACACCATCCCCGCCCTGATGGCCGATAAATAGGTGTTCTCACTAAGCACCGTCAACGGCGGAACCACATACTTCTGCATCAATGGGGTCAAACCACTCATACGCAACTCTCTCCAACTCCGCTCCAAGACTCACCATCACACCCCCACAACCACACCACTCGGGTTCGCGCGGAAAAGGGGGACCAAGCATCAGCGCATACTGCCCGCCCCAACGCCAAGCCGCAAGCCCACCGTAGCCAGCCCATTGCCAAACCCCGCAAAGCCTGATTCATTGCACCACAGCATCCCATCACCAGCCCCGTCGCGGAGGTGCCCCATGACCACACTCCAATACTCCCTGCTCGCCTTCGGCTCCCTCTTCGTCATCGTCGATCCGCTCGCCACCATCCCCGCCTTCCTCGCAATGACCCCCACCGACACCCCCGCCAACCGGGTCCGTATGGCCCGGCTCGCCTGCAGCCTCGCTGCAGTACTGCTCGTCACTTTCGCGCTCGCCGGCCGACTCATCTTCCGCTTCTTCGGCATCACTTCCCCCGCCTTCCAAATGGCCGGCAGTGTCGTCCTCTTCCTCGTCGCCCTCAATATGCTCCAAGCCCAACGCTCACGCGTCCATGAAACCCCGGAGGAAACCCGCGCCGGAGCCGCCAAGGAAGACATCGCTATCACACCACTTGCCGTCCCCATGCTCGCCGGCCCCGGCGCCATCTCCACGGTCATCCTGCTCTACGACCGCGCCTCCAACCTCAGCCAAATCTCTGCCCTCATCGCCTCCATCCTTCTCGTCTGCCTCCTCAGCTTCATCATCCTCGCCCTCTCAGCCCACGGCGCCCGCAAACTCAACCCCATCGCCCTCCGACTCATGTCCCGACTCATGGGACTGTTCCTCGTCGCCATTGCCTTCCAATTCCTCCTGAACGCCCTTCGTGAACTCGGAATCATCCCAAGCTAGCAGCCCCCAGCCCCAAAATCACCGCCCCCGCTTGACACAACTCTGCCCTTCCCAAACACTCCGCCCCTTATGGCCGAGCCGAAATCCAACGAACTCATGGAGAAATTGGTCTCCCTCTGCAAACGCCGTGGCTACATCTTCCAGTCCTCGGAGATTTACGGAGGAATCAACGGCTTCTGGGACTACGGCCCGCTCGGCGCCGAACTCAAACGCAACGTCAAAAACCTGTGGTGGAAAAGCATGACCCAGGACCGGGAAGACGTCGCGGGCATCGACGCCACCATCATCCTCCACCCCAAGGTCTGGCAGGCGTCCGGTCACGTCGATACCTTCACCGACCCCATGGTCGACTGCAAAACCTGTAAAGCCAGGTTCCGCGCCGACCAAATGAACGAAATCCCCTGCCCCCAGAAACCCAGCAAAATGGCAGCCGACTGCCACGGGGAAAAAACCGAGGCCCGCGCCTTTAACCTCATGTTCAAAACCACCGTCGGCCCCGTCCAGTCCGACGATAACATTGCCTACCTCCGCCCCGAAACCGCCCAGGCCATCTTCGTCCAGTTCAAAAACGTTCTCGAATGCTCCCGCCAAAAAGTGCCGTTCGGCATCGCACAGGTCGGCAAGGCGTTCCGTAACGAAGTCACCCCGCGTAACTACACCTTCCGCTCCCGCGAGTTCGAACAAATGGAACTCGAATTCTTCATCCGGCCCGATGAAGTCGTGGAACAACTCGCCGGAAAGGTCACCCAGGTCGACCCCGCCAACCCCACCACCGCCCTCCAGCAACCCCAGTCCACCTGGGGCTGGGAAGCCTGGCATAAATACTGGGTCGAAGAACGGATGCGCTGGTACGAAAGCATCGGCCTCCCACGCACCTCCCTCGAGGAATATTGGCAAACCAAGGAAGAACTGGCCCACTACGCCCGAGCCACGGTCGATATCCTCTATAAATTCCCCTTCGGCACCCAGGAACTCGAAGGAATCGCCGCCCGCGGAAACTTCGACCTCTCCCAGCACCAAGAGGCCAGCGGCAAATCCATGGAATACTTCGACGAGGAAGCCAAAGCCCGCTACATCCCCCACGTCATTGAACCCAGCGCCGGCGCCGACCGACTCGTCCTTGCCCTCCTCTGCAACGCCTACACGGAAGACCAGGCCCCCAACGACAAGGGCCAAATGGAAACCCGCGTGGTCATGAAACTCCACCCGCGCATCGCCCCCATCAAGGCGGGCATCTTTCCGCTCCTCAAAAATAAACCCGAACTCGTCCAGAAGGCCCGCGAGGTCCAAAATCTCCTCCGCCCCTTCATGACGGTGTTCTACGACGAAGCCGGTGCCATCGGCCGGCGTTACCGCCGCCAGGACGAAGCCGGAACCCCGTTCGGTATCACCATCGACTTCGATACTCTCGGTGAAAATGGCGAAGAGCTGAAAGACACGGTTACTATCCGCGACCGCGATACCCTCAAACAGGAACGGATCAAGATCGCTGACCTCCTCCCCGCCATGCTGGAAAAAATCCGGTAACCCCAGGATCCCTATGAGCCAGGCTGAGCGCATCTCCTACGTGCTCATGGCCGTTTTCTTCGGCCTGACCGGGCTCCTGCACCTCCCAACCCTGCTGCTGACTATCCTGTTCGGCTACTTCGCCCTCAGGCTCTTCAGTATCCGCGGCAACCGCTTCGTCGGAATCAGTCTCTACATCGTCGCCGTGGTCGCCATCGGCTACGGCCTCTTCTACTTCGGTCACAAAACCTACGTGACCCTCCCCAAGATTGCCGATGAAACCATCCCGGCTATCACTGAATACGCCGAACGCCACAAGGTTGAGCTCCCCTTCAGTGACTACACCAGCCTCCGCAATATCGCCGTGGAGGAGGTCAAAGACCGCGTCGCCAACTTCGGCGGCTACCTGCGGAACACCATCTTCGAATTCGCCCTCCTCATCATCGGCCTGGTCGTAGCCGCCAGCCTCCACTTCAATGCCCGCTGGCGCGCCGATGATGACCCTCAGGTCGTCAAAGATAGCCTATACGCGCTGGTCGGCCACGAGATGACCCAGCGGTTCATCACCTTTTACCGTAGCTTCGCCAAGGTGATCGGAGCCCAAATCGCCATCTCCACCATCAACACCTCCCTCACCGCCGTGTTCCTCCTCTGGAACCAGTTCCCCTACACGACGGTACTCATCGCCCTCACCTTTCTCTGCGGACTCCTCCCCATCATCGGCAACATCATGAGTAATACGCTCATCGTAGGAGTCGCCTTCACCATCTCGCCAAAAATGGCCCTCATCTCCCTGATCTTCCTCATCGTCATTCACAAACTCGAATACTTCCTAAACAGCAAGATCATCGGTGACCGTATCAAAAACCCCATGTGGATGACGCTCCTGGCCATCGTTCTCGGCGAAGAACTGATGGGCATCCCCGGCATGATTCTCGCCCCCGTCATCCTCCACTACGTCAAAGTCGAAACCTCCAAATACAAGTTCGACAACCTCCCTACCGAACCAGACAAGCAACCCGACCTCACCGAACCACCTGCAGAAAGCCGGCATTGACCTGACTCGCTCGCCTGCTACTTTGCCCACAACCCACACCAAAGTCATGAAGCACCAAACCCTCTCCCGCAGAAACGTAAGCCACGGCTTCACTCTGATCGAGCTGCTGGTCGTCATCGCGATCATCGCCATCCTCGCCGGCATGCTCCTGCCCGCCCTCGCCAAGGCCAAACAAAAAGCCCATGGCATCATGTGCATGAACAATAACAAACAGCTCATGATGGCCTGGCGCCTCTACGTCGACGACAACAACGGCCGCCTCCCCTACGCCTACGTCTCCGACAACACCAGCAATCCCAACTACCCCTTCGCCTGGGTCCACGGCATCCTCAGCTACGATGCCGGTAACACTGCCAACTGGGACCCCACCAATACCATCATGGCCGGCGCCATCTGGCCCTACACCGGCAATACGCTAGCCATCTATAAGTGCCCCGCCGACGTAGTCCGCGTCCGCCCTCCCACCGGCCCCTACGCCAATCAAACCATCCAACGGCTGCGGAGCATGTCCATGAACTCCTGGATCGGCATGAATGAAGGCGTGCATACCTGGTTCGGCGGCGCGGAGTTCCGCGCCTACCTGAAGGACTCCGATTTCGTCGACCCCGGTCCCTCCATGACCTGGGTGCTCATCGACGAGCACCCCGACAGCATGAACGACGGCTTCTTCGTCATCGATATGCGAGGCTACCCCAACCCCGCCCAGGCCTCCCTTCCCGACTTCCCCGCCAGCTACCACAACGGGGCCGGCGGCCTCTCCTTCGCCGACGGCCACGCGGAAATCCGAAAGTGGAAGGACCCCCGGACCACTCCCCGCGTCACCCAACAAACCGTCCAGACCGTCAACCAAGCCAACAATCAGGACGTTGTCTGGCTCTGGGAACGCACCACCACCTTCGTAAATCCCTAAGCATCTCCCGCAAGCCAGAACAGTTCCCCCCGGGCCCTCCCCCGGGGGCTTTTCTTTGCGACCAAGTCTAATCCCATAGTCGGACATACCAGTCCAAAAGATCCCTCGCCAAGTCAGAACGCTCATGGACCCACACCAGTGGCGCATAGAAAACCTCAATGGCCCGCTCCACCCATGGAATCTTCACCCGATCGTGAATCTTGACGGCCGGCCCCAGACCAACCACGTAGACGGACAGCAAAACCCCCACACACGCAGCAACCCACACAATCCGCACCATCCACTTCGGCATCGCCCCCGGTAGCTTCATTGACCAAAACCTGCACCCGCCTCAGCCACCTGGCAATGGCCTTGATAAAATCACCCCCCACTCCCTTTGACCTCCAGCCCGCTTCGTGGCATCGTTCGCCGCCATGACTAAGGACCAGGCCACCGCCCTCCTTGAAAAGTTCCGCGCCGGCAGAGCCAGCTTGGACCAAGTGCTCCAAACTCTCCAGGCCGCCCCGCTGGAAGAACTGCGCTTCGCCGTCGTCGATACCCATCGCGCCCTCCGCCAGGGATTCCCCGAAGTCATCTTCGGCGCCGGAAAAACCCCGGCCCAAGTCACCGCCATCGCCGCCAAACTCCACTCCAAAGGTCAACCCGTGCTCATTACCCGGGTCACCAAAGACCACGCCGTAGCCCTGCGGAAACGCTTCCCCAAACATACTACCTACCACGAGGAAGCCCGCTGCCTCACGCTGCAGAAAAAGCCGCTCCCAAAAAGACAAGGCACAGTCGCCATCCTCTGCGCCGGAACCAGCGATATACCCGTCGCAGAAGAAGCCGCAGTCACCGCCGATATCATGGGCAACCAGGTCCAGCGCATCTTCGACGTCGGCGTCGCAGGACTACATCGAATTCTCAGCCGGCATACCGATCTCCTCCAAGCCAATGTCCTCGTGGTGGTCGCCGGTATGGAAGGTGCCCTGCCCAGTGTCGTCGCAGGCCTCGTCCACCGTCCCGTCATCGCCGTCCCCACAAGCATCGGTTACGGTGCCAGCTTCGGTGGCGTAGCCGCCCTCCTGGGAATGCTCAACAGCTGCGGTAGCGGCGTCACTGTCGTCAATATCGACAATGGATTCGGCGCCGGCTACGCCGCCAGCCAAATCAACGCTCTCGCCCAACCTCCCGCCAACCAATGAAAACTCTCTACCTCGACTGCTTCAGCGGCATCAGCGGCGATATGTTCATCGGCGCCATGCTCGACCTCGGCGTACCTCTCAATCACCTCCAAGCCGAACTCTCCAAACTTAACCTCCACGGCTACCACCTCCACGCCGCACGCGGAGAAAAATCCCAGATCTCCGGCATCAAGTTCGATGTCCATAACGACCATTCCCACGATCATGCATCAGACCACACCCATCACCATCATCACCACGACCACGAGCACCCAGACCACTCGCACTCCCATTCCGAGCACCAACATAACCACGCGCATCACGACCACTCCCACCACCACGAACACCGCACCTTTGCCACCATCCGCACGCTGATCGAGGAAAGCCAGCTCTCCCCTTGGGTCAAGATACGCTCGATCCAAGTCTTCCAGCGCGTAGCCGAGGCAGAAGGCAAGATCCACGGACTCCCCCCCGAGGAAGTCCACTTCCACGAAGTCGGAGCCATCGATTCCATCATCGATATCATCGGAGCCTGCATCGCCCTGGAATACCTCGAAACCCCGCGCGTCCTGTCCGGCCCCGTCATCGAAGGTACAGGATTCATCCGTTGTGCCCATGGACGCTACCCCCTCCCCGGCCCCGCCTCCCTCTCCATCCTCGGCGCCCGCGGCATCCCCATCACCCAATGCCAGGAACCCAATGAACTAGTCACCCCCACCGGCGCCGCACTGCTGGCCGAATTCGCCGAATCGTTTGGCCCCATGCAAAACCTCGTCGCCAAAAAGGTCGGCTTCGGCCTCGGATCGCGCACAAACCAAACCCGCCCCAACGTGCTGCGCGCCATCCTCGGCGAATCCCCAAAGGCTCAAAGCTCTCTCGATTGGGAATCAGACTCAGTCTCAGTCCTCGAAACCAATATCGACGACCTGAGCCCCGAGATCCTCGGGCACTTCATGCAACAAGCCCTCAACGCAGGTGCGCTCGATGTCTTCCATACCCCAATCCAGATGAAGAAGTCCCGACCTGGAACTCTCCTCACGGTCCTCGCCCCCCTCGAACATACCGACGCACTCACTGAACTCATCCTCCGTGAGACCTCCGCCTTCGGCATCCGACGCTCAATCGCCGAACGTCGCAAGCTTCGCAGAAACTTCACCGAAACCACCACCCCCTGGGGTAAAGTCCGCGTCAAACAGGGGCTCCTGAACCACGAGGTCATCCAGTCCGCTCCTGAATACGAAGACTGCCGAACACTGGCCGAACAAGCCGGAATCCCCCTGAAACAGGTCTTCCTAGCCGCCTCGTCCAACCCGACACCCAAACAGCCCAAAGCCTGATAATCATGAGCAACCCCATCACCCCCGAACTCCTGAAAATCCTCTGCTGTCCCGAATCCCACCAACCCCTGCAACCAGCGGACAAAACACTGTTGGAGCGGCTTAACTCAGAGATCCAGAAGGGCGTCCTCAAGAACCGGAGCGGCCAAACCGTCACCGAACCCATCACCGAAGGCCTCCTGCGCCAAGACGGCCAGTTCCTCTACCCCTACCGCAATAACATCCCCGTCCTGCTCATCGACGAAGCCCTGCCGGTGAAATCATAGAATCCAGCACACTCCCCCACGCCCCCCCTACAAACGGCTGATTAAAAGATGCCGCTCGTAGATGAACTCCTTGGGCAAGGTCCGACGCAGACGCATGAACAACTCCTCATGCATCAGCACCTCCCGCTGCAACTCTTCCCCATCAGTCGCCTGAAGCTGGGCAAACTCCGCCTCCCCAAACCCCTCCAAACCCTCCAGATCAAAGTCCTCCACCAAAGGCATCCACCCCAAAACCCCCTCCTCCGCGCCCACCCGGTAATGGCACCGGTCAACAATCCAACGCAACACCCGGATGTTCTCCGAAAACCCCGGCCATAAAAAACTACCGCCCGCGTCACGCCTGAACCAGTTCACGTGAAACACCCGCGGCAAATGGCGAATCCGCTTCCGCATACCCAGCCAGTGCCGGAAATAGTCACCCATGTCATAGCCGCAAAATGGCAGCATCGCCATGGGATCACGCCGCACCCCTCCATCCACCGCGCCCGCCTGGCCTCCACCCTCCGAACCCATCGTCGCCCCTACATACACGCCATGCACCCAGTTGAAGGCCTGAAATACCAAGGGAATGGTCGATGCCCGACGCCCCCCAAAAATAATCGCGCTAATCGGCACTCCCTCAGGCGCATTCACCTCGCCCGCCAAAGCCGGGTTGTTCTCCATCGGTGAGGTAAACCGCGCGTTGGGATGAGCAGCAGGCCTCCCGCTCTCAGGTGTCCACGGCTGGCCCCTCCAATCCACACACTCCGCCGGCACATCCCCATCCTTCCCCTCCCACCAAATGTCCCCGTCCGGCAATAACGCCGCGTTGGTAAATAGGGTATTCCTCGCCATCACCCGTAATGCATTCGGATTGGTGGCAGTATTCGTCCCCGGCAACACCCCAAAATACCCCGCCTCCGGATTCACCGCATATAACCGCCCGTCAGCCCCAGGCCACATCCACGCCACATCATCACCCAAGGTCTCCACCTTCCACCCGTCATAACGCTCAGACGGAACCATCATCGCAAAGTTCGTCTTCCCGCCGCAGCCCGGAAAAGCCGCTGCCACATACGTCGCTTCACCACCCTGAGGCGTCACCTTCAATACGGTCATGTGCTCCGCCATCCAATGCTCAGTCCGGGCCTGACACGACCCCAACCTCAGGGAATGAGACTTCTTGGCGAGCAACGCGTTCCCTCCGTAATTCGATCCGACCGAAATCACCGAGTTCTCCTGCGGAAAATGCGCGATGTAACGGCGCTCCGGATCCAAATCCAGACTACTGTGAATCCCCCGCAGGAACTCGCCCGCATCCCCCAACTGCTCCAAAGCCAACTCACCCATCCGCGTCAAAATCCCCATGCTCAAAACCACATACAGGGAATCTGTCACCTCTACCCCCACCTTCGCCACCGCCGACCCCGGAGGCCCCATCACATACGGCACCACATACATCGTCCGCCCCTGCATGCACCCCTGTAGCAACCCCTCCAGCTTCCGGTGCATCTCCCGCGGCGCCATCCAGTTGTTCGTCGGCCCTGCATCCTCCTCGCTCTCAGTGCACACATAGGTGCACTCCTCCGCCCGAGCCACATCCTCCTCATGCGTGCGATGCAGATAACACCCCGGCCACTTGACCTGGTTCAGCTTGATCAAAATCCCCTGAGCCTCGGCCTGATCACTCAACGCATTCCGCTCACTTTCAGAACCATTGCACCAGAAAACCCGACTCGCCTCCGTCAATTGAGCAACCTCCTCCACCCAGTCCAATAAACCGGTGTGCGCCGTGTTGCATGCACCAAACTTGAATCTAGCCATAGATCTCTGTGGAAGTTCGCCACCCGCCAATCAGTAGCCACTCCGGCAAAGACTGTAAAAGCGGCAACGCAAGCTACGCCCCACGACCCCAAACCCTCAAGCCGAAAGCCCCCGCCCCCCGGGCCTTGGACACCCTGCGTCCCACCCCATGCAATACCCTCCTCCCAATGAGAACAAAACGTTATCTGGACTCCTTCCACCAAAGCTCAGGCCGACTGATCGCCACCTTCGGATCCGCCCAAATCATCCGGACCGAGCAAGACCACCTGGAGGTTCAAGGCGGAACTCAAGCCGATCGACAGGAAGCCCGCCTCTGGGTCCAACGCTTCCTTCGCAAACAAGTGACAGACTCCGGCAGGTAAGCAGCAACCGCCCCCAACGACCGGCATCACTGCACTTCCACCCCCACTCCCCCGGAATAGTCCCGATACCAACCCTGAATCTCGCCAGCGCCGACCACCCCATCATGCATCACCAACCGATATCGCAACACTAACGGCACCCCCTTCACCACACCCACAGGCTCGCGCCCCGGATAAACCGGGTTCTGCATGCTCCTCGACCGACGCAACACCCAAAGGTCCGCAGGCGCCGGATTATCAGGATGCGAGAAAACCACCACCCCCGACTTGCCCCCACCACCAAAGGAACCCACAAAATCCACCCACGCACCTGCCCTCACAGCCTCGTTCCGAGGGGTTACTTCTCCCTCCGCCCCCAGGAATCCCAAGTCGTCCGGACATACCCAGCGCGTAGAAAAGCCTCCATACCCCTTGCTGTCCTCAGACCCGCCAATCCTCAATCCATCCACCAAAGCACACACCTCCACCTCAATATCCATCACCCGACTGTGCTCCTCCCTCGGATAAACCTTCAGGCGCAATGTGTCGCGGGCCACTGGCAACAACTCCCCCGCGTCATCCCGATAATCCGGAGATCTCCACAACACACTCGCCTCCAGATACCCCACCTCCCCCTCACTGCCAGCCTTCAGTTTCTCAAAAAACCACTCAAAATCCCGACACTCCCACGCATCCCCCAAACGCACGTCGCCCACGCAGACCTGATGCCACGCCCAATAAACACCCCGCTGATGAAAATGATCCGGCGGCGCATCCTCAGTAATAACATTCCCCGCCAAGTCCCACACCGGATGCACATAGTGGTTCCGGGTATACTTCCCCCCAAATGACTTCGGCTCCCGCTGATAGAAAAGAACCTCCTGGCCGCCTTCAGAAAACAAAACCCCCTCCGCAGCCTCCTCGACCTCCACCGGGGCAGCCCTGACTCGCTCCACCCCAACCACGACCAAGCACAACCAACAAAACGCCCAAGCTCTAACCAAGAAAATACGCTTTGTCATAGTCACTCCTGCCTCCACCAGCACCAGCTACACGATCGTCACCGGACACTTCGGCACCGCATCCAGAAAGGCTTTGCCATATCGCTTCGATAACACCCGGTTATCCAGCAGAACTACAATTCCCTTGTCCGATTGCGTCCGGATCAACCTCCCCACCCCCTGCCGAAATTTCAGGATCGCCTCAGGCAAACTGAAGTCGCCAAAGGCGTTGCCCCCTCTCGCCTCAATCGCCTCCACCCGCGCCTCAATCAAAGGATGATCCGGCACCGCAAACGGTAACCGCGTGATAATCACGTTCGATAACGACTCCCCAGGCACATCCACCCCCTGCCAAAAACTGTCCGTGCCAAACAACACGGAATCCACATCCTCCTTAAACCGCTCCAGCATCGTCGACCGCGGCGTCCCCGTCCCCTGCACATGACACTCCAAACCCTGCCGGTCGAAAAACGGTTGCATGATCTCGCTCACCTCATGCATCAACCTGAAACTCGTAAACAATACAAAAGCCTTCCCGTGGGTCTGTTTCACGAAATGCTCAATCCAATGCACCAATGCATCCCGATACTCCGGCGACCTCGGATCAGGCATCTTGTTCACCACATACAACTCCATCTGGCGCTCGTAATCAAAAGGTGAACCCACCTGAAGCTGCCGGGCCTCCTCAGCCCCCACCCGATGCGTGAAATACTCCAATCCCCGCACTCTCACCTGCCCCCTCCCACGCCCCCCCTGCACGTCCCCAGAACCCCCGTTGGTCGACAAGGTGGCACTCGTCATCACCACCGACGTATCCACCCCAAACAACCTGTGGCGCAGAAAGTCCGCCACATCAATCGGCGCTGCATGCAGGCTCAGCTGCCGCTGAGTCTTCCCGCTCCGCTCCACCCAATACACGTGGTCCTCCAGACCCTGGCTCAAAAACTGGCTCACCGCCTCCCTCAACTCCGCCAACCTCCGGTTGCACTCCATCAACTCCTGCCCCTGCTCGCTGTCCTCACTCTGCTTGATCAACTCCGCCAACTCCTGCCGTAACCGCTGAATCGGTAAGGTCACCCGGTCCGTCACCAGATCCGGACGGCGCACGCGAACCTCGCTCCAACTCCGCTTCCGCGCCCCATCCTCACCCTGATCACCCCCGCCCCCACCGCGCTTCGTCCCCCGCTCCCGCTGCATCGAATCACATACCGCCTCGATCTCCCCAAACAACTGACTGGCCCCATCCAGAACCTCCGCCACCAGCTTCACTGTCGACCCCTGCATCATCCGCGCCAATAACCCCTTCTCAGTCCTCGGATTCCACAAACGCTGCAGCGCAAAACGCAGCTGCGAATTCCCCACGCTCAAACCAATGTGACGCGAGGCCGCACTCTCCAAATGATGCGCCTCATCAAAGACCACAAAGTCGTTCTTGAACAAAATCCCCGTGTCACTCCCCTCCCCTATCCCCCCCAACAAGGTGAAAAACAAGGTGTGGTTCAACACCAATACGTCCGACGACAATATCTTGCTGCGGGCCAACTGGAAAAAGCATGGCCCATATGCCTGCGCAAAATCCGACGAATGACCGCACAACTTCGGACTGCATATCCCCCGCTCGGAACAAACCTGGGACCACACCTTCATGTCCGGTTCAATATCCCAGTCAGACAAACTCCCATCCCGCGTCGTCTGCGCCCACTCTGATATCCGCCGCAATTCCTCCACCTCAGGCGACGTAAACATGCTGTCCGCCTGCTGCATCGCCCGATGCAACCGCCGCCGGCATAAATAATTCTGCCGCCCCTTCAGCATCGTGTAGCTGAACTTCACCGGCAGAATCTGGGACAACATCGGCAGATCCTTCTCAATCAACTGCTCCTGCAAGTTGATGGTGTGCGTCGAGACCACCGCCTTCCGCTTGGCACCGGTCGCATGAAAAATCGACGGAATCAAATAGGCAAGACTCTTGCCCACCCCCGTCCCGGCCTCCACCGCCAAATGCTCGCCCACGGCTAAGGCCCGCGCCACCGCCACCGCCATAGCCTGCTGCTGCGGCCTAAACTCAAAGTTGCTAGCCTTGGATAAAATACCCTCCGCAGAAAATATCCGCTCAACCTCCTTCACCCAGTCCGCCCCAGCCCCCGTCACCCCCGGCTCAATCTCCGCAATCATTGCAATACACCTCCTTTAACGAACGAAAAGTCCACCTCCCGCACAGGCCTCGCATCATCCTGCCTCCCAAATGCCCCTAACCCTTACCAGCCCCGCCGTTCTCCCGTCGAGCCACAACCTCCACCTCAGCACGGTTCTTCGCAATCATACCCCCCGCCAGGACCCCCCGCCAATTCACCCCCGGATACATCACCGATCTCCGACCCAAAATGCTGCCGGGATTCAATACCGAGTTGCACCCCACATCCACCCCATCCCCGACCAAAGCCCCAAACTTCCTCAACCCCGTGTCTATCCGCCCCCCCTCATGCTCCACGGTCACGTTCGTCCCATCTAACTTCAGGTTCGATACCTTGACTCCCGCTCCCAGATGGGCCTTGTGCCCCAAAATGGAATCACCCACATAGCTGAAATGCGGCACCTGCGCCCCGTTGAATAACCACGCATTCTTCAACTCACAGGAATTCCCCACCACACAACCATCCCCAACCAATACCGAACCCCGGATGTAGGCGTTGTGCCGGATCTGACAGTTGCGACCAATAATCGCAGGCCCCAAAATCATCACCCCATCCTCAATCACTGTCCCCTCACCCACATACACATCCTCCGCAATCCACGCCACCCCTTTGCACTGATTGCGTAAGCCGGGCTTCAAATGCGCTTCCACATACGCCTTGATCCGCGGCAAAGCCTCCCACGCATACTCGCACCCCTCAAAAAGTCCACTGTGCTCGGTCTGGCTTAAATCAAACAAATCCGCAGGTCTCAACATGCCCGCCAACCTAGGCCAATCCCCCAACCCGCAACAGATAATTCCTTGGCCTGCCACACCGCTGAAGCCTTGAAGCCCCCACCCCCTATCGCCTACAAATCCTCCCAACCCATGAAGGCCCCACCCTACCCCCCAACCCCGCTTACCCATCTCCTCCTCCTCACCCTGCTCAGCCTCCTCCCGCTCCAAAACCTCGCACAATCGACGGCAGCAAAACCCAACGTGGTCTTCATTCTCACCGACGACCAACGCTGGGACGCCCTAAGCTGCACCGGTAACCCCCACCTCTCCACCCCCAATATCGACCGCCTCGCCAATGAAGGTATCCTCTTCAAAAACCACTTCTGCACCACCTCTCTGTGCTCCCCCAGCCGCGCATCCATCCTCGGCGGCCTCTACGCCCACTCACACGGAGTCGTCAATAATTTCACCGAATACCCCGAAAACCTCCCCACTTTCCCCAGACAACTTCAAAAGTCCGGATACACCACCGCTTACTTCGGAAAATGGCACATGGGAGAAGATAACGACGATATCCGCCCCGGCTTCGACACCTTCGTAACTCACCGCGGCCAGGGCCAATACTTCGATACAGAATTCCGGTTCAGTGGCGGCGAGCGCAAGGCCGTTCCCGGTTACTACACCACCGTCGTCACCGATATGGCCCTCGACTGGCTAAACCAGCAGGACACCAAACCCTTCCTGCTCATGATCGGCCACAAAGCCCCCCATAGCTTCTATTTCCCTGAACCCCAGTACGAACACGCTTTCGACCACGTCCGCATCCCCTACCCCACCTCCGCCTTCAACCTCGACGATAAACCCACCTGGATCTACCAACGCCTCCAAACCTGGCACGGCATCTACGGCCCCCTCTTCGATTGGCGCAAAAACTTCCCCGACACCTCCGCCGCAGGCATGACCGCCTTCGAAAATATGACCCGCGCCTACTGGGGCACCATCCTCTCGGTCGACGATTCCGTCGGCCGCATCTATCAGGCCCTCCAACAATCCGGCCAGCTCGATAATACTTTGTTCATCTTCACCAGCGATAACGGCCTCCTCAACGGAGAACATGGCATGGTCGATAAACGCACAGCCCACGAACCCTCCATCCGCATCCCCCTCGTCGTGCGCTACCCCAAACTCACCCCACCCAATCGCCCCAAAACCATCGAAGCCCAAACCCTTACCCTGGACTTCGCCCCCTCAATCCTCGATATCTGCCAGGCCCCCCCACTCCCCAAAACCCACGGACACTCCTGGAAACAACTCGCCTCCCAAGGAGACCCCTCATGGCGTACCGCCTGGTACTACGAATATAATTACGAAAAACAATTTCCCTATACCCCCAACGTCCGCGCCATCCGCACCGACCGCTGGAAATATATCCGCTACCCCCACGGCGATGGCTCACCCGATCAACATAAGCCCGAACTCTACGACCTCCTCAATGACCCCGACGAACTCCATAACCTCGCCGCCCTCCCCGAACACACCCCACGCCTAACCGAACTGCGCAACAGCCTCGACCTGCTCATCTCACAAACCGACGGTAAACCCGACCAAATGCCACTCGACGAAGGGATCAAAGGCGAGTTGCCCGATGAAAAAATCCGCTGAGCGCTCGCTCAGCGGATTCTCAAATCCGAACTCCAGAAAAACGGCTGGCCCGCTACCGCATCTTGATGAAGGCCAATACCAGAGCCACCAAAATCACGAGCCCCAAGGCAACGCCAATCGCAATAAATATCTTGTTGGTCTTGTTGTCCTTCTTGCCAAAACCCTTGGTCGAATCCACGGCACTCCGACCCGCAGTATCAAATTGATTGGCTTTGACCCCGCCCTGCGGCAGAACCATCGTCTTCTCCAACGGCTTCTGCGAGGCACCAGCCCCACCAACCTCCAAACGAATCTCAACCTGCCCCAAGCGTAGCATGTGGCCGGGCTTCAACACCGCCTCAGTCACCTGCTCACCATCAATGAAAGTGCCGTTTGTGCTGCCCAAATCCTTCACCACATAGTCGGCACCCTTCTTGAATACCTCGCAGTGGTGACTGGAAATGGAACCCTCGGCGATGGTGAACACGTTGTCCTCCACGCGACCGATGGTGACTTTCTCAGCCTTAAGCTCATGAGAAAGCCCTGTAAACCCTTCTGTAAGAACAACGAGTCTGGCCATAGGCTGGTCGGTGGAGTAATTATGGTTCTCGTTCGCTTCAAGTCAACCGGTTTTATGCCCGGCTTCCATGAGTCCTGCCCTCAATGCTTTTCAATCAATCCCCGAAATTCATCGAACAATACCGTTGAATCATGCGGCCCTGGCGAAGCCTCCGGATGATACTGCACTGAAAAAATCGGCAGCGCCCTGTGCCTCAAACCCTCAACGGTCTGGTCATTCAAATTCACCCGGTCCACCACCACCTCCGCGGGTAACGAATCCGCATCCACCGCAAACCCATGGTTCTGCGACGTAATCTCAACCCGCCCCGAGTTCAAATCCTTCACCGGCTGATTCGCCCCACGATGCCCGAACTTTAACTTGAATGTCCTCCCCCCCAAAGCCTGAGCCAAAACCTGATGCCCCAAACAAATGCCAAACATCGGTATCCCCGACTTGGCCAACGCCGCCACGGTCGAAACCGCATACGGTAACGCCGAGGGATCACCAGGCCCATTCGATAAAAACACACCCGCCGGCTTTAATGCCTTGACCTCTTCAGCAGTCGTCGAGGCCGGCACAACCCGCACCTTAAAACCCTTCTGCCTCAAACGCCGCAAAATGTTGTACTTCACCCCGAAATCAAAAGCCACAATCGGAATGTCAGCTGCAGGCATCGGATCCCGCGCCAACCTCGGGTTTACCCCCTCCTCCCGCCCCTGCACCAACCTCCAACTCGCACTCTCCTCATCCGACCCGTCCCAGTCAAAGGCCTGCCGGTGGGTCACCTCCTTCACATAATCCACCCCCACCAAACCCGACCACCCCTTGGCCCTCGCAACCGCTTCATCCGGCTCCAAACCCTCGGTGCTGATCAAACCCTTCATCGCCCCATGCACCCGTAGCTTCTTGGTCAAAGCCCGCGTATCCACCCCCTGAATCCCCGGAATACCGTTCTGTTCCAGATAACTGTCCAGAGAAAGATCAGCCCTCCAACTGCTCACCACCGGCGATAATTCCCGCACCACAAAGCCCGAAACATGTGGCTGATACGACTCTATATCCTGCATGTTCACCCCGTAATTCCCAATGTGGGGATACGTCATCGCCACAATCTGGGCCTTATACGAAGGATCAGTTAGTATCTCCTGATACCCGGTCATCGATGTGTTGAAACAAACCTCACCGCACATCGTCGCGCAGGCTCCAAAACCTCCGCCGCGGTACACACTCCCGTCTTCCAGTGCAAGAATCGCTTTCATCCATCCAGGGCCGACAACTAATGGCTCGCGATGCTACCCGCCATTTCTGACAACGCAAGCGACAACCTCTCCCCACCCCAGAAAAGGGGCGGGAGATGCCAAAATAGAGGCCCCGGATCCTGCCGGCGGAATGACGCAACACCACCAGAATCCAGCCAACCTCAAAGGCCACCGCACCTCGGATCCAAATACCCGCGTCAAACCACCAAATCCGGCGTCACCTTCTCAGGATCCACACCCAAGTCTCGAATCGCCTTAGCCACCACTTCCTTAGCCACCTTCGCCTGCTGACTCAGGGAATACAGCACGGCAATCACCACAGACTCGGCGTCCACCTCAAAAAACCGACGCAGCCTCTGCCTCGTGTCGCTCCGACCAAAACCATCGGTCCCCAGCGTAAACAAGCCCCCGGGCACCCAGGGCGCAATCTGGTCCGGCACGATCTTCATGTAATCACTCACCGCCACAAATACCCCGGACTCCCCACCCAAGGTCGCCTCCACATATGACTTCCGTGCCTCCTCCAGCGGATGCAGCATGTTCCACCTCCGACAACCCATGGCCTCGTTCCTCAACGCCTTGTAGCTGGTCACACTCCAAACGTCAGCCGAGACCCCATAGTCCTGAGCCAATATCTCCTGCGCCCGAAGCGCAGCCACCATCATCGGACCACTGCCCAAGATGTGCGCCTTCGCATACTTCTTCCCCTCCACGCCCACCTTGAAACGATACATCCCCTTCAAAATGCCCTGCTCCACACCCTCAGGCATCGGCGGCATCGAGTAGTTCTCATTATACAAAGTCAGATAGTAGAAGATCTCCTCCCCGTCCTGATACATCCGACGAATCCCGTCCTGCAAAATCACCGCCAGCTCATAAGCAAAAGCAGGATCATAAGCCATCAGGTTCGGAACCGTGCTCGCCATTAACTGACTATGCCCGTCCTCATGCTGTAACCCCTCACCATTCAATGTGGTGCGCCCCGCCGTCGCTCCCATCAAAAACCCCTTCGCACGGATATCCCCAGCCAACCAAATCAAATCCCCGATCCGCTGAAAACCAAACATCGAGTAGTAAACAAAAAACGGAATCATGTTCACACCGACATTCGCATACGCCGTCCCCGCCGAAATAAACGACGACATCGACCCCGCCTCCGTTATCCCTTCCTCCAATATCTGACCGTCCTTGGCCTCGTGATAATACAGCAGCGACTTGCTGTCCACCGGCTCATAGAGCTGCCCCTTGTGAGCGTAAATCCCAATCTCACGGAACAGCGCGTCCATACCAAAAGTCCGCGCCTCGTCCGGAATAATCGGCACAATGTGCCGCCCAATGCTCTTGTCCCTCAACAAATGGCTAATCATCCGCACAACTGCCATCGTCGAGGATACCTGGCTGGCACCCGACCCCTTCAGAAAATCCTTAAATGCCGACAAGGCCGGCACTTTCAACGGTCCCGCCTTCACCTCACGCTTTGGCAAATACCCGCCCAACTCCTTCCTCCGCCCCTGCAAATACACCATCAGCTCACTGTCATCCGCCGGACGATAAAACGGCGTGTTGACGATGTCCTCGTCGCTGATCGGGATTTGAAACCGTGTCTTGAACTCCCGAAGCTCCTTCTCGTTCAGCTTCTTCTGCTGATGCGAAATGTTGCGACCCTCACCCGCTTCCCCCAGCCCGTAACCCTTGATGGTCTTCGCCAAAATCACGGTCGGCTGACCACGATGCTCCACCGCAGCACGATACGCCGCATACACCTTCCGACTATCGTGCCCGCCACGCAACAACTTGCGAATCTGATCGTCGCTCAAGTGATTCACCAGCTTGAGCAACTCCGGATACTTCCCAAAGAAATGCTTCCGCGTGTAACTGCCCGGCTCCACAGAATACTTCTGATAGTCACCATCCACCACCTCCCCCATCCGCTTCACCAGCAAACCCGTCGTGTCTCGCGCCAGCAAATCATCCCAGTCCGAACCCCAAATCAACTTGATCACGTTCCAACCCGCCCCACGAAACGCCGCCTCCAACTCCTGAATGATCTTACCATTGCCCCGCACCGGCCCATCCAAACGCTGCAGGTTGCAGTTCACTACCCATACCAAATTGTCCAAGTTCTCCCGCGACGCCAAAGTCAGGGCACCCAAAGTCTCCGGCTCATCCGATTCCCCATCACCCACAAAACACCACACCTTCGGGTCATCCTTCAAAAAGCCCCTCGACTGCAAATAACGATTAAATCGTGCCTGGTAGATGGAAATGATCGGCCCCAACCCCATCGATACGGTGGGAAACTGCCAGAACCCCGGCATCAAATACGGATGCGGATAAGACGAAAGCCCTCCCCCCTCCGCTAATTCCTGCCGGAAATGCTGCAACTGCTTCTCGCTCAGCCGCCCCTCCAAAAATGCCCGCGCATAAATCCCCGGCGCCGCATGCCCCTGAAAAAACACCATGTCCCCCGTCCCACCATCCTCACCGCCCCGGAAGAAATGGTTGAAACCCACCTCATAAAGCGTCGCACTCGATGCAAAGGTAGAAATGTGCCCGCCAATACCCGACTCGTTGCGGTTCGCATTCACCACCATCGCCATCGCATTCCACCGCACCGTGCTCTTGATCTTCTGCTCCAAAGCCCGGTCCCCCGGAAAAGCCGGCTGAGACTCCACCGAAATCGTGTTCACATAGGGCGTGCTCACCGGTGAAGGCAGCTTCAACCCCTGCGCGTTCAACCGCGCCACAAGCCGATGCCACGTCACCGCAGCACGGTCGCCACCGCTCTGCCTCACCATCTGCTCCATCAAAAAGGCCAGGGAATCCAACCACTGCGCCTGTTCCCTGGGCGTATCCCCAGACGTCACCAACTGCTTCGCTTCTGTAGTTGCCGATTTCAAGTTGTCCATGATGAATGCCAGCTGATCTTTCCCTGCTCTGTGTCGTCCCGGCCCAGCCCGGAACGCGCAGTCTGAATTGCCCGCGACCGACCCGCAAATAGAAATCTCCATCCCCCCACCCCATTCCAGCTTCTCTCCCCACCGCCTTCCCACCACAATCCCCCCAATACCCCATGCCCAACCACCTCCCCCTTAAAATGACCGGCCTAGGCGAAATCCTCTGGGATCTCACGCCATCCGGACCACAACTCGGCGGCGCCCCCGCCAACTTCGCCTACCACACCCACGCCCTCGGAGCTCAAAGTTACATCGTCTCCCGCATCGGCCAAGACCCCCTCGCAACCCAAACCCTGACCAAGTTAGCCCAGCTCGGGCTGAATACAACCGGCATCCAATCGGACCCCAACCTGCCCACAGGAACTGTCACAGTCCAAATCGACCCTCGTGGCCAGCCCCACTACACCATCCATCGACCCGTCGCCTGGGACGCCATCGAAGCCACACCCTCAGCAAAGGAAATCGTCCGCCAGTCCAACGCCATCTGCTTCGGCACCCTCGCACAACGTGATCCACGCTCCAGAACGGCACTGCTCAACCTCATCCAGACCTCCCCCCCAACAACCCTCCGTATCCTCGATGTCAACCTGCGCCAAAAAGACTTCTCCCGGGAAATTATCCATCAGTCCCTCCAGCTCGCCAATGTGCTCAAAATCAACGATGCCGAACTGCCCGTCATCACCGCCATGTTCAATCTGACAGGCGCCCCCGCAAAGCAACTCCGCAATCTCGCATCCACCTACCACCTCAACTGCGTCGCCCTCACCCGCGGCGCCCAAGGCAGCCTCCTCCTTACTCAAAACGAAATCTCCGACCACCCGGGCCTGCCTACCCAAGTCGCCGATACCATCGGTGCCGGCGACGCCTTCACCGCAGCACTCGCCATCGGGCTCCTCTCCAAAGACTCGCTCGACAAGATGAGCCACCGCGCAAATACCCTCGCCGCCTACGTCGCCTCACAACACGGAGCCACCCCCATCCTGCCGCCTAACCTCCAGCACCAACCCTGACACACCCACCCCACCTGGCTCAACATCGCCTTAAACCACACCTCCACCGCCTTCTCCAGTGTCCAACGCCACACCCCCACGCTCGCCGTGGAACCCAGCCAACACCAGCTCACCATCCGCCGGCGTGATGAACCCGCCGGCCTCTCTCTAACCACCGCCACCAACCTCAACACCCCATACCTCTGGTCAACTGTCAAACCCGCCCCCACCCTCATAAACAACCATTGGCAACTCACCCTCCCCATCAACGAAAACCCCCGACACTACTACCGCCTCTATGCCCGCTGAAACACACCACACGTGTGCAAGCGAAAGAAATCCAACAGAAGCAGGAACAAAATCAGAAAGTCCAGAAGTGGCTGTCCGACATGGATTCGAACCATGACTAAAGGCTCCAAAGACCTCTGTGCTACCATTACACCATCGGACAAACCGCGGGGACAAAACCTAGCGCTGAGCGGCTCAACAGCAATACAAAAAATCCAAAATATCCCCCAGAAGCCAGCCATGCCGATCCCATTACCTCACCCATGCCCCTCACCGAATCCACTCAACTGAAGCAACGTCCGCTCCGCCGCACCCCTCACCATCTCCACCAATTCCGGCGGCGCCAACGGCACCGCCTGACCACCCCACGTCAAAACCCAACGCTGCACCTCCGCCAAACTCGACAACGTCATCCTCAATTCCAATGCCCCATCCTTCAACTCGCGTAACTCCTGCGAAGGATGCCAGCGCTTCTCTCGAATATAATCCGCTACCTGATCCTCAAACCGAATCACCACCCCATACTCCTCCTGCCCGGTGATCACCCCAAAACTATCCCTCAACCTCTGCTGTAGTGAAAATCGCTTCGGACGCTGAAACGTCTTCCCCGTCTCGCTCACCGACAAAATCCGCGCCGGCACAAACGTCCGCAACTCCCCGCGCAAATGACAGTAGGCAAACAAAAACCACTCCCCATTGATGTTCGCCAAATGATAAGGATCCACCACCCGAGGCTCAGTCGCCTTCATACCGGGCTTGCGATAGCTCAACTCCAGTTGCTGCCGCCGTGCCGTGGCCCGCGCCAGCTTATCAAACACCTCCAGGTTCAACAACGGCTCCACACTCGTCCGAAATGAAATCGTCTGCTCCCACTCCGGCAAATGAATCGACACGGTCTCCGGTAACGACGCCGCCAACTTCTTGAACGCACTCACTAAAGGCCGCTCAAAATGCGTCCCCCGATACTGCTGCAATGCCTTCTCCGCTACCAGCAACGCCAATAACTCACCCTCCGTAATCTGAAAGGTCGGAAACGCCGATACCTCCTCCGTGTAGTAATACCCGTTGCGACTCCAATCGAAATCAACCGGTAGCTCCAACCGGTCCCGCATGAAATCCATATCCCGATGCACCGACTTCGTGCTCACCTCCAGTTCCCGCGCCAACCTCGAAGCATTCGGATACTCCCCCGCCCGTAACGCCCGATGAATGTGCATCATCCGCTCCATCGGTGGACGCGAACTCGGCACCCCACCCCCCGCCGGCTTCACCCGCGCACCCGCTTTCCCCAATCGACCGCTCTTGCTCGCCATAACTTGCACGCCAGCATCCCCCGACTCCTCCTCGAACAGCGATAAAAAAACTCCCCCCGGCAATGGCAAAACCACACACCAGGGGGAGCCTAAATCCAAACCAGGGACTTACAGCCCCCGCAACCGCCTATCCAGACAGCTTCGCCAGCAAATCCTCGTTGGTCTTGTGCTTCTTGCACGCGCCAGTCAGCGTCTCCATCGCCTCAACCGGATTCAAATCCACCATCATCCGTCGCAGCTTGCGAATCGCCTCAATGTGACGCCCCTCAAACAACTTCTCCTCCTTGCGCGTGCCACTCCGGGGAATGTCCAAAGCCGGAAACAACCGGCGGTCAGACAGCTTGCGGTCCAAGACCAACTCCATGTTGCCCGTGCCCTTGAACTCCTGGAAAATCAGCTCGTCCATCCGCGACCCCGTATCCACCAAAGCCGTCGCAACAATAGTCAAAGAACCCGCCTCCTCCGTCTTCCGCGCCGCAGCAAAGATCTTGCGCGGAATCTCCAGCGCACGCGCATCCACACCACCAGTCATCGTCCGGCCACTGCCCCCATGCACCGAGTTGTACGCCCGCGCCACACGCGTGATCGAATCCAATAAAACAAAAACGTCCTTGCCCGTCTCCACCATCCGCCGACAACGCTCAATCATGAAACGCGACAAACGCACGTGCGTCTCCAAATCCTGATCGTTCGACGATGCCACGACCTCCGCCTTCACCGAACGCTGAAAATCCGTGACCTCCTCAGGACGCTCGTCAATCAACAAAACCATGACGTGCACCTCAGGATGATTCTCCACCACCGCATTCGCAATCTGCTTCAAGATCGTCGTCTTGCCAGTCCGCGGCGGCGCCACAATCAACCCTCGCGTCCCACGACCAATCGGCGTCACCAAATCGATGATCCGCGTCTCAATCAAATCCGGACTCGTCTCCAACCGAAACTTCTGAATCGGATCAATCGTCGTCAAATTCTCAAACCGCATCGAACGCGTATACTCGACATAAGGCATCCCGTTCACCCGGTGCACCTCCCGCAACTGCGGATTGTTGCCCCGATGCGGCGGCTGTAACGCCCCCTCCACTAAACACCCCTCACGTAAAAAATGACGCTTGATGGTGTCCGGAGTCACAAAAACGTCCGAAGGCTTCGGTTGAAAATGGTGATCCGCAGATCGCAGAAACCCAAAACCCTTCTCCGATACCTCCAAATACCCACCACCCAAATCTGGTACACTAGCCGAATGTCTACTCATACTATCCTCTGTTTTAGACGCAGAAGGCCCGAACCCGTGCGTGGTACAACAACCACTTGAATCCTCGAACTTTGGGAAAAATCGCCGTTCCTGATTTCGAAAACCAACAAGTGGAACCAAGCGATTGGACCTACAACGAGGGCAATATGCCGTGTGGATCCCTACAAACGCAAGGGCTTTTTGCCCGTTTTTTTCGGACAAAAAGCCCCGCCCAAAAAACAAATCCCCAGATCTCTCAGCCCCCAACCTCAGCCCGCGCCTCCGCCGCCAACGGGGTGCTCAAATATCTCTCCCCCGTCGAACAGGCCACCGTCACAATCACCTTCCCCTTGTTCTCCGGCCGCTTCGCCACCTCCAAAGCCGCCCACACATTCGCCCCTGTCGAAATCCCCACCAGCAAACCCTCCTCCTTCGCCAAACGACGAGCCATCGCAAACGCATCCTCGTTGCTCACTTGCACTGCCTCACAAATCTGCCCCTCACCCCCAGCACCCTTCAAATGCAAGTTCGCCGGAACAAAACCCGCCCCAGTCCCCTGAATCTTGTGCGGACCCGGCTTCACCGGCTCCCCAGCCAACGTCTGCGATATCACCGGAGAATCCTTCGGCTCCACAGCAATCGCTCTAAACCCAGGCTTCCGCGGCAAAATCACCTCAGTGCAACCCGTAATCGTACCCCCCGTGCCCACCGCCGCCACCAAAATGTCCACCGCCCCATCCGTGTCCGCCCAAATCTCCTCCGCCGTCGTCTGACGATGCACCTCAGGATTCGCCTCGTTCTCAAATTGCTGCGGAATCCATGAATTCGGCGTCTCCCTCGCCAATTCCTCCGCACGCTTGATCGCCCCCTTCATCCCCTCCGCACCCGGCGTCAAGACTAACTTCGCCCCCAGCATCGCCAGTAATGTCCGCCGCTCCACCGACATCGTCTCCGGCATCGTCAAGATCAATTGATACCCCTTCGCCGCACATACAAACGCCAACGCAATCCCCGTGTTGCCACTCGTCGGCTCAATAATCACCGTGTCCTTCGTCAGTAAACCCTTCCTCTCCGCTGCCTCAATCATCGCCCGCCCAATCCGATCCTTCACGCTCCCCAGCGGATTGAAAAACTCACACTTCAAAAGGACCGTAGCCTCTAAACCCGCAGTCACTCGGTTCAAACGCACCAGCGGGGTCCCCCCCACGGTCTCCACGATGTTGTCAAAAATCCGGCTCATAGTTTAATCCGGTCTAAGTTGCGTGATTTAGTTATTTATAGCCTGCACCACGGGCTTGTCAACCTCCCCCGCACCAACCCCATACACCGACATTACCCGAAATCTCCAAATCAATAACACCGCCGCCACCGCTAAACCCGCAGCAAGCCCAACCCACATCCCTACCGGCCCCCAACCCACCCGGAAACACAAAACATAGCCGGTCGGTAACGCCAACAACCAATAAGCCACCACCGCCAGCATCGCAGGCATCCGCACATCCGACATCCCCCTCAACGCGTTCAACGCCACCACCTGAAGACCGTCAAACACCTGAAAGAACGCCGCCACCGCCAACATCCCCACCACAAGCGCCACCACATCGCCGTCCCGCGTGAATGCCTCACCCAGCTCCCGGCCAAATAACAGAAAGACACAGGCAAAACTCAACATGATCCCAACCGTCATCACCAACCCGCTATATCCCACCAACCTCAAACGTTCCAACTGTCGCCCCCCCCAGGCATGCCCCACACGAATGGATACCGCCATGCCTATCCCCAGCGAAAACATGAAACTGGTCGCCGCACACGTAATCGCAACCTGATGCGCCGCCATCGCCACAGGACCAATCCACCCCATCATCAAGGCCGCCGCCACAAACGCCCCAACCTCCAGCAAATGCTGCACCGCCACAGGCATCCCCAAATGCATAAGCTGCCGCCAAACCCATCGCTGCCCCCCGCCCGCCCACCTCACCGGCAACCACTCCCGCAATCCCGCCTCCCGTAACACAAACCACCCCATCCCCACAAAAGTCGCCAACCGCGCCACCAACGTCGCCCACCCCGCACCCGCCAAACCCATCGCCGGAAATCCACCCCTCCCAAAAATCCAAAGCCAATTCAGAAGGACATTCAACAATACCCCGCCCAGCAAAATGAACATCGGCGGCCATACCCGGTTCAAAGCCTCACTGAACTGCTTCAACACATGCGCCAAAAGTGTCGGCAACATCGACCACCCCACCAGTAAAAGATAAGCCTGCGCCTCCGCTAAAACCTCCTCCGGCTGACGCAACCAGCCCAACCGACCCCGCCCCCACCCAAACAGAAAGCCCGTCAAAACACCACAAACCAAAGCCAGCCATAACCCAACCCGCAACGCCTCACCCGCCGCCTCCCTCCTCCCAGCCCCAAAGGCCTGCGCCGCCATCACACCCACCGCCGATAACAGCCCATACCCCGCAACCATCGGTACGTTGAACACATTGTGCCCAAAGGAAGCCGCCGCCAATGGCACCGTCCCCACACCACCAATCATCACAGTGTCAGCAATCCCCATCATCATCTGGCCCACAAACCCGCCCATGATCGGCAACGCCAAAGCCAAAGTCTGCCTCACCTCGGCAATCCACCCCACCCAACCAGATTTGTATCCTCTTACACGCACACTCGTATTCCTCACCCCCTCCCGCTCTCAAGAAGGACCGATACCCTACCCAAAGCCCCAATTACAGCAATCGCCAAAGCTAATCCTAAGAGCCAGCATTCGCCCCCCTACCTGAATTCCAGACTTGCGGGAAACGTCCACCTCAAGCAGACATTAGAAGAATCAGGGGCTTATGAAGACTTTTCTCCGCAAACAATCGTACCTCGTCCTGCTCGCTGCCACCGGATTGCTGCTGTCCACACCGGCAACCCGCGCCGCGCGCTCCCTCACCAGCGCCGCCATCCCCAAACGCCCACCAATCGAAATCTCCCTCGCCGGCGACTGGAACTTCCAAATGGACCCCCGCGACCAAGGCCTCCAGGAAGAATGGTTCAACCTCAAACTCCCCGGCGTCATCAGCCTGCCAGGCTCCCTCCTCGCCCAAGGCTACGGCGATCCCGTAACCCCCAAAACCGAATGGACCGGCTCCCTGCAGGACAAATCCTACTTCACCAGCCCCTTCTACGCCCCCTACCGCCAACCCGGCAACGTCAAACTCCCCTTCTGGCTCACACCCCGCGCCCATTATGTCGGAGCCAGCTGGTACCAAAAAGACGTCCTCATCTCTAAGGACTGGGAACGAAAACATATCAACCTCTCCCTCGAACGTTGCCACTGGGAAACCACCCTCTGGATCGATGGAACCCCCGTCGGCAACGGAGATAGCCTCTCCACCCCGCACGTCTACGACGTCACCCGCCAACTCAAACCCGGCAACCATCGCATTACTCTCCGCGTCGATAACCGCGTCCGTATCAAGGTCGGCGAAAACTCCCACAGCGTTAGCGACCATACCCAAGGCAACTGGAACGGCGTCGTCGGCACCATCAAACTCTCCGCCAACGATCCCCTCTACGTCGAAGACATCCAAACCTATCCCGATATCGCCAGCCGCACAGTCAGGGTGCACCTCTCCCTCGTCAACGAAACCCCCAGGGCTCTCCCGGCAAATGTCTATATCCAAGCCAACTCCACCAACCTCCCCTCCCGCCACGGAGCCCCACGCTTCGAAGGCCGCACCCACCTCCAACCCGGCCCATCCTCCGTCGATATCACCTACCCTCTCGGCGAAAATGCCCTCCTCTGGGACGAGTTCAACCCAGCCCTCTATAACCTCGAGGTCACCCTCGAATCCGCCTCCGACCTATGGAGCTATATGGATAGCCGCCAAACAACCTTCGGCCTGCGCCAAGTCCATACCATCGGCACCCAAGTCGCCATCAACGGATCCCCCACATTCCTCCGCGGCACCCTCGAATGCGCCATCTTCCCCCTCACCGGCTACCCACCCACCGATACCGACTCCTGGAAGCGTATCATCCGAACCTGCAAAGCCCATGGCCTGAATCATATGCGCTTCCACTCCTGGTGCCCCCCGGAAGCCGCATTCACCGCAGCCGATGAACTGGGCTTCTACTTCCAAATCGAATGCGCCTCGTGGGCCAATAGCGACAGCGCCATCGGCGATGGACAGGCCATCGACCGCTGGATCACCATCGAAGCCGACCGCATCCTCAAATCCTACGGTAACCACCCCTCCTTCCTCATGCTCGCCTACGGCAATGAACCCGCCGGCAAAAACCAAAAGCAGTTCCTCGGCAAATTAGTCCAATCATGGAAAACCACCGACAACCGCCACCTCTACACCAGCGCAGCAGGCTGGCCCCTCATCCCCGAAAACGATTACCACAGCTCCCCCGACCCTCGGATCCAAGCCTGGGGCGCCGAACTCAAAAGCCGTATCAATAGCCAACCCCCCTCCACCACCGCCGACTACACCAGCTACGTCAAACAACACACCAAACCCGTCATCAGCCACGAAATCGGCCAGTGGTGCGCCTACCCCAGCTTCCGCGAAATCTCCAAATACTCCGGCGCCTACCAAGCCCGCAACTTCGAGATCTTCCGAGAACACCTCCAATCCAAAGGCATGCTCGACCAAGCCGACCAGTTCACCCAAGCCTCAGGCAAACTCCAGGCCCTCTGCTATAAAGAAGAAATCGAATCCGCCCTGCGCACCCCAGGCTTCGGAGGCTTCCAACTCCTCGACCTCCACGACTTCCCCGGACAGGGAACCGCCCTCGTAGGGGTCCTCGACCCCTTCTGGGACTCGAAAGGATACATCTCCGCAGAAGAGTTCAGCCGCTTCTGCAATAGCACCGTCCCCCTCGCCCGCCTCACCAAACGCGTATGGACCTCCGCCGAAACCTTCAGCGCAGAAATCCAACTCGCCCACTTCGGACCCGCCCCCCTCGAAGACGCAAAGGTCTACTGGCTCCTCATCGGACCCGATAAAAAACCCATCACCTCCGGCGAATTCGAACCCCGCACCTACCCCATCGGAAATGATAACCTCGTCGGCGCCATCACCCTCCCTCTCGACCCGTTCACCCAACCCCAACAACTAAAACTCGTGGTCGGTATCGGGAATACCTCCCCCTACGGCAAAGGCCGCGTCGCCAGCACGGTTTCAAAAACCCTCAAATCCCTCGGCCTTAAAGAACCCCGCATCGAAAATGACTGGGATATCTGGGTCTACCCCAATGAACCCCTCCCCCCCACCCCCGCAAAGATCGTCATCACCGAAAAACTCAACCCCGCCGCTATCAGTCACCTCAACCAAGGCGGCGATGTCC
This sequence comes from Verrucomicrobiota bacterium, assembly GCA_046047235.1. Classification (GTDB taxonomy): domain Bacteria; phylum Verrucomicrobiota; class Verrucomicrobiia; order Limisphaerales; family JAHDYP01; genus JBMTVN01. The sequence goes on from JBJOII010000034.1 coordinate 33,201, forward strand.
TCCTCCTGCCCCAACCCTCCACCATCGCCGGCGATGTCAAAATGGGCTTCTCCCCCATCTTCTGGAATACCGCATGGACCCAAGGCCAGGCCCCCCATACCCTCGGAATCCTCTGTAACCCCAAACACCCCGCCCTCGCATCCTTCCCAACCGACTCCCACTCCAATTGGCAATGGTGGGACCTCATCCACTCCGGCGCCGCCATACCCATGGATGCCCTCCCCGACCAACTGCGCCCCATCGTCCAAGTCATCGATGACTGGTTCCAAAACCGTAAACTCGGCCTCCTCTTCGAAGCCCGCCTCGGCCAAGGCCGCGTACTCTTCTGCAGCATGGACCTGCAAACCCAGCTCGATAAACGCCCCGTCGCCCGCCAAATGCGACAAAGCCTCCTCAACTACATGGTAACCCCAGCCTTTAACCCAAATCAGGAGCTCACTCCGGAACATTTCCAAATCCTCACCAAATAACTCCGCCCCAACCCAACCCCGAGGGAGCCATGGACTTCGCATTCAGCGAGGAGCAGGACGAGTTCCGCGCCGTGGTGCGGCGCTTCGTCGAGGAGCGCTGGCCGACGGCGGAGGTGCGCCGGCTGGCGGAGCAGGCCGGCTTCGAGCCCGCGG
>JBJOII010000035.1:0-33646 GCA_046047235.1 Verrucomicrobiota bacterium
GCAGAGCGCAGAGCGCAGAGCGCAGAGCGCAGAGGGCTGAGGGCGGAGGGCTGAGGGCGGAGGGCGGAGCGGTAAGCGGGAAGTGTGGTGCAAGGGATGGCGAAGCCCTAGCTTCCAGCTCCTGCGCGTGAGCGCGGAGCGCGAGTAGTGCACGTTCTCTTCTCTCTACGGTCTTCTGGATTCTCGCGCCTGCGGCGCGCTTCGATTCCGATCTATTTTTTAGGCGTTTTAGGTTTGGGGGGTGGGGTAGCGGTTCCAGGCGATCCAGTAGTAGCCGAAGGTTTCGAGGAGGGAGGTAAATTTTTGGAAGTCGACGGGTTTGACGAGGAAGCTTCCGGCGCATATCGGCTTCGGCGGCGGAGGTGGTGAGGATGACGGTGGGGAGGTGTTTGAGGTTGGGGTCGGATTTGATTTGTTGGAGGACTTGGAGGCCGTCGATTTTGGGGAGGCGGAGGTCGAGGAGGATGAGGTCTGGGCGTGGGGCTGGGGTTGGGGGGGTGAAGTTGCCTTGGTGGCGCAGGTAATCGAGGGCTTCCTGGCCGTCGCGGACATGGGAGAGGAGGTTAGCGATGCGGAAGTCTTCCAGGTTACGGCGGACGATTTCGGCATGGGCTTCGTCGTCTTCGACGAGGAGGATATGGATGGGTTTGCCTTCGATCATAGGGATGGCGCGTTGAATTAAAGTCGCTGTAATCCGGGCAAGGTAAAGCGAAAAGCGGCTCCATGGCCGGGGCCTTTGGAATGGAGGGAGATACGGCCGCCGTGGAGTTGGATGATTTGTTGGACGAGGGCGAGGCCGATACCGGAGCCTGGGGAATCGGGTTCGAGTTTTTCGAAGAGGCCGAAGAGACGATCCTGGTATTTGGGGTCGATACCGGCTCCGTTATCGCGGACTACGATGGCGGGGACTTCTTCCTGTTCATCGACGTTGATTTCGATGAGCGGGTTGGGTTGGTCAGCCATGAACTTGACGGCATTATCGATGAGGTTTTGGAACACCTCGAGGAGTCGGCGTCGGTCACCTTTGAGCTGGTAGGGGGTGGGGGTGATCTTGAGTTGGACGTTGTGTTGGGCGATGGCACCGGCGACGAGGTCGGCGGCTTCCTGGGCGATATCCTGGAGTGTGAACGTATCGACGGAGTCGATTTTGTGTGCGGCGCGGGCGAGTTCGAGGAGTTCCTCGAGCATGAGGATCATTTTCCGGGTGGATTTGGACATGTAGTCCATATCGGAGCGGATGCGTTGTTCGTCTTTTTTGAGCAGGTCTTTTTCGAGGTAACCGAGGAAGGTTTGGATGGTGACGAGGGGGCTTTTGAGGTCATGGGAGACCGTATAGACGAAGCGGGTGAGTTCTTCGTTGCGTTGCTGGAGGGTTTCCTGGGCTTTTTTGATTTCGGTGATATCGGTGCGGGTGCCGATGAGGCGGGAGGGTTTACCGTCGGGGGAGTGGGCGACGGTGCGGCCTACGGAGAGGATCCATTTCCATTGGCCGTCGGGGGTACGTTGTCGGTGTTCGATGCGGTATTCGGGTATTTGGCCGGAGGCGCAGGCTTGGAAGGCATTAAGGGCTTGGGTTCGGTCTTCGGGGTGGGTTCGGTCGAGCCAGGCTTCGAGGGATTCCGTGAAGGAGTCGGGCTCATGGCCGAGCATTTGGGCGTATTCGGGGCTGGTTTGGTAGGTATTGTGGATGAGGTCGACGTCATAGATGCCCTGGTGTCCGGCGTCGAGGGCGAGGCGGAGTCGTTCTTCGCCTTCGCGGAGGGCTTCACTGATTTGTTCGGCGCGGTCCCTGGCGGCGACGACATCTTCCATGAGGTTGAGGGTGGCGGCGTGGGCGGCGGCGAGGCGGGTGCGGTTTTGTTCGAGTTCGCTGGCTTGGTGTTCGAAGTTACGAGCCATTTGCCGGCTGGTTTCGAGGGCGTGGCCTTTTTCGGCGATTTCCTGGAGGAGACGTTCCTGGTGGTGGATGAGTTCTGATTCGATTTTTTTGCGGAGGGCGACTTCTTCGCGGAGGTGGCGGGCGGCTTCGCCGAGTTCGATGGAGTGATCGGGGTCTTCGTGGAGTGCGAGGCCTGACTGGCTGGTGGGGTGTGGGGTGGCGAGGTTTTTGAGGCGGGCTGAGAGGGTGGTATGGAGGTTTCCGTTGGAGGTGTGCTGGATGGATTGGAGGAAGTCATCCTCCATGAGTTTGGTTTTATTGAGGGCGCCCCATTGGGAGTAGCGGTTGTAGGCGTATTGCCAGTAGAGGGAGGCGAGGCGGTGTTGTTGGAGGGATTCGGCGAGGGAGGAGGCTCGTTCTGCGGCGAAGGCTTCCCATTGGACGAAGTGGTGTTGGGCGGCGTGGGAGAGGGATTGTTCGTAGAGAGTGAGGGCTTCCTGGTGTTGTTGGTTGAGCCGGGCCAATTCGGCTTGGGCGAGGGCGAGTTTATGCTGGTAGTTGGTGGGGCAGTGTTGGGTCCAGGTTTGGAGTTGTTGGAGCAGGCGTTGGATTTCGGGGGGCGGGTTGGTGGCGGGTTGGTGTTGGAGTCGGATAATGAGGAGGAGGAGTCGGGTGGTGACGTGTTCCGGCCAGGGGAGGAGGCCTTGGGTTCCGACCGTATAGATGAGGGGGTCGGCTTCATTGGAGAGGGACAGGGCCTGGTCGAACTGGCCGAGGAGGAGGAGGCAGTGGGATTTGAGGACGCGGTAGATGCAGGCGACCTGGATATTGCCGTGGCGGTCGACATCGTTGAGGTAATCTGTTTCGGGGAATGCTGGGGTTTGGGGGAGTTGTGGGCTGGCGAGTTGGAGGAAGATCTGGATGCCGCCGTGGAGGAGGTCGATGGCCCATTGATTGGTTCGGGAGCGGCTGAAGTCGAGGGATTGGGAGGAGTCTTTGATGAGTTTCTGGAGTGGGGCGCCCTGGTAGTAGCGGCAGTACATGCTATGGCCGAAGGCGTAGGCGGCGTATTGGAGGTTACCGGAGTGGAGGCCGGTTTCCCAGGCTTGGGTGAAGTCCTGGCTGCTGGCGGAGAGGTGTTCTGACCAGTGTCGGAGGGAGCTACCGATCATGAGGTAGAAGACGCTTTGGGAGGAGGGGTCTTCGTATTTATCGGCCATGAGGGATGCGGCGACATTTCCGAAGAGTTTGCCGGTGTTGTAGTCATTGGAGACCCAGGCGAGGAGTCCGCCGTAGGCGGGGTGGCTATAGCTGATTTGGGGGACGGGGCCGTATTGGAGGATGAGGTGGACGGCTTTGGCGACGATGAGGCCCCAGAGTCGCTGGTGGGCGCGGTAGCAGGGTGGGCCGAGGGTAATGAGGAGGCGGGTTGCCATGAGGATGCGCGGGTCGCTCATGGCGGGTTGTTCCCGGCTGGTTTTGGGGAGTGGTGATTGGGCGAGGAGGTCATGGATCTGGCGCATGACTTCGTCGCGGTGGGTTTCGAGGTTATCGGCGGGGAGTTTTACATTGAGGGATTCGAGTGCGGTGATGCCGATTTGGATGGCGTCCTGGTAGCGGGCGAGGAGGGTATATTGGACGATTTGTTCGGCGAGGATATCGGCGCGGTCGATGGGGTCTTTTGAGTGGGTGACGGCTTGATTGATGCAGGCATCGGCGGCGGTTTGGTTGCCGGCGAGGGATTCGCTGGTGGACCAGGCCTTGAAGAGTTGTATGGCGAGGGGGTAGTGGAGGGAGAAGAGGTATTCCGTGAGGTTATTCTGGGCGAGGATTTGACCTGCGGTGCGGTGGAAGTTACAGGCGGACTGGTAGGCGGTGGTGGCTTTGGCTTTGTGTGCGGCGCGGATATTGAGGCGGACGAGGTCGATGAGGTCGCGGGTTTGGGTGAGGAGGGAGCGGCCGGCGTTGAGGTGTTCGGTGATTTCGATGAGTTGGTCTTCGGACTGTTCGTCGGGGAGGTGTTGGAGGAGGGATTGGCCGATGCGGAGTCTTAGGGCGGGCAGGGCTGTTGTGGGGATGAGGGAGTGGGCGGCTTGCTGGATACGGTCGTGGCGGAAGACGAACTGGAGGGGAGGTTTGGGTTTGTGGTTTGTGGTTTTTCCCCGTTCGAGGAGGATGAGTTGCTGGGTGATGGGTTCCTGCAGGAGTTGGAGGCATTCGTTGGCGGGGAGGCTGGAAGCGATGCGGAGGGTTTCGATATCGAAGGCGGTTCCGATGCAGGAGGCGGTGGAGAGGAGTTGTTGGCTGGTTTGGGGGAGTTGTTGGAGTTGTTGGGCGAAGAGCTGGACGATATCGAGGTTGGAGTGGTGTTGGATTTGTTCCTGGTTCCAGGACCAGCGGGATTGTTGGGGTTGGAAGTGGAAGGTGTTTTGTTGGTGGAGGTGGAGGAGGAGGGTACGGATGAAGAAGGGGTTGCCGTGGGTGGTGTGGCGGATGAGGTTGGCGAGTTCCCGGGGATTATCGAGTGACGGGGTGAACGTATCCTGGAGGAGGGACTGGATATCCCGGGTGGTGAGGGGTTCGACCTTGAGGGTGTGTTGGGGGAAGCCGTTATGTTGGAGGGACTGGATGGTGGTATGGAAGGGGTGGAGGGCATCGACTTCATTTTCCCTGTAGGCGGCGATGAAGAGCAGGTAGCGGAGGGGGTCTTGGGAGAGGAGTTGGTGAAGGACCTGGAGGGAGGCGGGGTCGGCCCATTGCCAGTCATCGATGAAGAGGACGACGGGGTTTTCGGGTTGGCAGAGGGCGCGGAGGAAGTTGCGGAGGGTGGTGGTGAAGCGGTGGATGGCTTCTTGAGGGGGGATTTCGGGGACTTCTGGTTGGGGGCCGAGGAGGCTTTCGAGTTCCGGGGCGATTTGGAGGAGGAGTCCGGTGAGGTGGCCGGTGGAGGCGGTGATGAGTTTGCGCCATTTTTCGTGGTCATCGGGCAGGGTATTGAGGAGGGAGAGGGCGAGGGAGCGGAGGGCGAGGCGGAGGCCGAGGAGGGGGGATTCGCGGTCGAACTGGTTAAATTTTCCTTGGAGGAAGAAGCCGTTACTTTTTTCGACGGAGGGCTTGAGGGAGTGGATGAGGCTGGTTTTACCGGAGCCTGAGAGGCCGGGTACGAGCAGGAGGCAGCTATTACCGACGCAGGCTTGGGCGTAGTGTGAGTTGAGCTGGGAGGTTTCCTTTTCTCTGCCGTAGAGAGTGGTGGTGAACTTGAGCTGGGGTTCACTGCGTTCCGGGGGGGGAGGGTTATGGGGTGGGGAGGGCATTAGGCGTCGGTGGGGTTTTGGGAGGAGAGCACGTTGGCGGCTTCGTTATTATAGCGGGGGGGTTGTCCGGCGTTGGCGAGGAGTTGGTTTACCTCTTCCTTGAGCTGGATCATGCGGAGTTCGCGGCCTACGGCGACGTTATTGAAGCGGGCGAGTTCATTATTGCGTTGCTGGAGTTCGCTGGCGCGGCGGAGCAGGGCTTTTTCGGCCTGCCAGCGTTCGCTGATATCGCGGATGGCGGTGAAGTAGACATCGCGTCCCTGGTAGTGGAAGTAGTTGACGAACATTTCGGCAGGGAAGACTGAGCCGTCATTTTTGCGGTGCCAGATGAGGTTGATTTTGGATTCCCGGTGTTCGATGAGTTCGCGGGTATCGTTTTGCTGTTGAGTGAGTTTGAAGAGAGTGAGGCGGAGGAGTTCGGCGCGGGTGTAGCCGTAGAGATTAATGGCGGACTCGTTGGCGTCGAGCAGTTGACCGGTTGCGGTATCGGCCATGAGGATGGCGTCGGTTTCTGTTTGGGAGAGGCGGCGGTAGCGTTCCTCACTTTCCTTGAGGGCGGTTTCCTCCTGATGTTTACGGGTGACGTTTTGGGCGAAGCCGTGCCAGAGGATGGACTGGCTGGGTTCTATTTGGGGGAGGGCGCTGGCTTCGATCCAGATTTCGCCACGGCCGGGGTGGTGCAGGCGGAAGGTATAGTGGAAGGGGCTTAGGTTGCGGGCTGATTCCAGCGCTTTCTTTTCGAGTTGTTCAGCATCGTTGGGTGCGATGAGTTTGAGGAGGGGGTCGAGGGATTTCTGGAGGGACTCGGGGGTGAGTCCGGTGAGTTGGGTGATGGCGGGTGTGGCGAAGGGCATGGAGGAGGATCCATCGGGGCTGAGGCGGAGGGAGTAGATGACTCCCGGGACGGTCGTGGCGGTTGAGCTGAGCTGGTTTTCGAGGGAGAGTCGGTTTTGGAGGGTTTGTTCGTAATTTCGGGTGGCGGTGTAGACGCGGAGGCAGACGAGGCTGAGGAGGATGACGGCTGCGGAGAGGGTGATGGAGAAGCGGGAATCGAGGCGTTTAGAGAGTTGGTGCAGGGCGTTTTGCGCGGCGGCGTCGAGATGGTTGGCTTGGCGTTCGATTTGATGGAAGGAGCTTCTGAGGGAGGCTTCGAGGGTTTCTCTTTGGGGGGAGGCGGACTGGGTTCGGAGCTCGAGGTCGTGGAGGAAGCGTGATGAGGCGGTGTGGAGGTTGGAGGAGGAGTAACCCGGGATGAGCGTTTGCGAGGATTGTCCCAGTGATTCGAGTGTGTGGAGTGCCTGCAGCATGAGGGCCAGGCCTTCTTCGCGACGGAAGGCTGATGCGGGATTTTCTGAGAGAGTGAGGTAGAGGAAGCCTTTACTGAGGTCGTTGCGGGCTTCTTGGGCGCGGTGCACCTTGAGGGTAGCGTTCTGGATGGTGGCATCCTGCTGGAAGTGCAGCCAGGTGATGGCGAGGCAGATGGCGAGGGAGAGAGCGACCGCGGCGAGGAACCACCGGTGGGAGGACTGCTCGAGTCGGGCAGGCGTTGATTGGTCGCGTGGCATTGGCATGGCTAGGGGGTGCCGTCGGTGGATTCATTGGGCAGCAGGCCGAACTCACGGGCCAGCTGTTGATATTCCTGGGATATGAGGGTTTGTGTCAGGGCGTGGTTCCAGGCTTGGAGGAGGGGTGCGTCGGATTTGAGGAAGAGGAAGCCGCCTCGGATGGGGGTGGTGGGTTGGGTGAGTGTATCAGAGAAGGGGCTGGCTGGTTGAGTGGTATTGTTGGGGTGGTGCTGGAGGATCCAACGGGCGGAGGTTTGGGGGAGGAGAAGGGCATCGGCTGCGGAGAGCTGGACCATGGCGTGGGCGGCGACGGTATTGGGGGCGGAGATCAGGCGATCTTCGGGGAAGCCATTTGTGAGGAGTTGGGCTTCCTGGATGGATTGGCTGATTACGGCGATGCGGACGGTGGGGTGTTGGAGGAGGTCGAGTGTGGAGTGGAGTTGCAGGGGGTTGTTGGTTTGGACGAGGAGGGTGGATTGGGTGTTGAAGGTGGGGATGGAGTTTGTGATTTCGGGGTAGCCGTCTGTATTGGGAAAGGTGCCGCAGGCGACGAGGTCGAAGCGGCGGGCGATGAGTTCATCGGTGAGGGAACCGTAGCCGGTGAGGATCCATTCGATTTGTTTGAAGCCGAGAGCTGTGGCTGCCTGATGTGCGAGCTGGACGGATTCGCCGGTGGGGTGGCCATCTGGGGTGAGGAATGTATGGGGCGGGGTGATGGCGTAGCCGACCCGGAGGGTTCCGAGATTCTGGATGCGGGAGAGAGTGTCTTGGGGTTTGAAGGGGTGGGTGAGGATGGCGAGGAAGAGGGCTGCGCCGACGGATAGTGAACCGCCGAGGAGCAGTTTATTCTTGGTGCAGTAGCCTGTCACAGGGATGGGTGTGGTGACGGCGGGAGTTTATTCATTTGGGAGTATCGGCGGGTTTACGGTTTGGCTTAAGTGGACAGGCTTGGTTTGGGGGGGCTGTGCGCATGGTGTGGAGCGTAGTTGCAGTGGGGTGCGGTGTCACGTCGAACGGCGTCCTGGGTTGACGGCAGTGTGGGGCATGATCCGGCGCGGATTGAGGTGGGGGGGTATGCCTGTGGTGCCGGACCGAGTTAGGTCGTTGTCTTTGGGTGCGGTGCGGTTGAAGGGGGGTGTATTGGGATTTATTCCCTTCGGCGGAGAGGGGAGTGAGGGAGGGCGAGATTGCTGCGGAGCGCGGACTACGGGTGTCGCGGGTGCGATGGATTTCGCTGTGCGAAATCCAGTGGCTGCGCTTTCGCGCAGCTAGGGTGTTCTGAAGGACTGGGCGTTGAGCGCTGAAGGGTGGTGCGAGGTGGGTGCAAGGACTTGGCGGTCACGCGGGATCCGGCTTCGCTCTGCGAGCTACGCCGGGACAAGCCGTGACCCTACCTGAGCGATGGATTTCGCGGCGCGAAATCCAGTGGCTGCGCTTTCGCGCAGCTGATTGCTCTGAAACTCTGAAGCACTGGCACGGCGGAGTCGCGCCGACTCTCTTCATTCTCCTGGGCACTCGCGCCGGAGGCGCGTTTCGATCCCGATAGCGACAGCGATTACGATTTGGATCTGAGAGGCTGGAGCAAGAGTCATTGGAGGTAGGGACCCGCTGTGTCGGGTCCGCCAAGCCATTGCCACAACCACGTCATGGCCGAGACGTAGCGTAGAACGCCGCAAACAGCGTCAAATCCCTACCTGAAAGAGTTGCTCGCAATGGATTGTTGCGCTGGCATGCAGTTACGGTGCGTCAGCGCGGCTGTCTTCTGGGCGTGGGGATTTGGCGGGGAGTGATGACTATGATTTAGCGTTGGGGGTGGGGTTGTGCTGGGAGTTTTCGAGGGCAAATTCCTCTTCCGGTGAGAGGACCATGCGATGGCGGGCGTAGGTGGCGAAGTAGACGAGGCCGCCTACGAACCAGAGGGCGCAGCCATAGACACCGAGGCGGTAATCGGGGTTGAGGAAGAGCGAGATCAGAGTGATGGCGGAGATGGCGAGGGCGGTATAGGCGCCGGCGTTGCCGAGGGGGCTGGTGTAGGGGCGGTGGAGGTGGGGCATGCGTTGGCGGAGGAGGATGAAAGCGAGGGCCTGCATGATGTAGGCGATGACGGCGCCGAAGACGGCCATATTGAGGAGGACGGCACCGACGGGGACTTGTCCGAACCATTGTTCGCCGTATTCGATGACGAGGGCGGCGGCGAAGCCGATGGCGGCGCCGATGATGAGGGCGACGTGGGGTGTTTTGCGGGTGCGGTGGGTGAGGCTGAGGAATTTGGGGAAGTAACCGGCGCGGCCGAGGGAGTAGATATTGCGTCCGTAGGCGAAGATGATGGCGTGGAAGCTGGCGACGAGGCCGGCGACGGCGACGAGGGCGAGGAGGGAGGCACCGGCGCCTTTGCCGAAGATGGTTTGGAAGCCGAGGAAGAGGGGTTCATCGGAGGAGCCGAGTTTGGCTGCGCCGGGTTCGATGCCGGCGCTGAGGAAGAGTGTGAGGAAGGAGGCGACCACGAGCGTGGCGATGCCGTAGAGGAGGCCGCGGGGCATATCGCGTTTGGGGTCATGGCTTTCCTCGGCGGCGAGCGGGAGTTGTTCGATGGCGAGGAAGAACCAGATGGCGAAGGGGAGTCCGTTGAGGATACCCGCGGTGCCGAGAGGGAGGAAGCTGGAGTGTCCGGGTTGGGGTTGGACCGTGAAGAGCTTTTCAGTGGAGAAGTGGGGGATGGCGCCGATCCAGAATACCGCGAGAATGGCGAGGGCGAGGAAGGTGATGAAGACCGTGAACTTGAAGGTGGCCTCGACGCCGAGGATATTGAGGCCAACGAAGACGGCGTAGGCGAGCAGCCACCAGAGGGGTGCGGGGATGGAGACGCCGAGGAGGTTATTGCAGATGGCGCCGAGGTAACCGCCGATGCCGACGACGATGACGGCGGGGGTGAGGACGTATTCCATGTTTTCGGCGAGGCCGGTGATGAAGCCGCCCCAGGGTCCCATGGTGGTTCGGCCGAAGGAGTAGGCGCCGCCGGTGTGGGGGAGGGCGGGTGACATTTCGGCGAGGCAATAGCAGAGGCAGACGTACATGACGGCGATGATGCAGGTGGCGATGAAGAGTCCGCCGAAGCCGCCGGAGGCGAGGCCGAAGTTCCATCCGAAGAAGTCGCCGGAGATGACGGCGCCGACGCCCATGGCCCAGAGCGACCAGGGTCCGGCGTATTTACGGAGGCCGCGTTGTTCGAAGTATTCCTGGGAGACGCGGGTATAGGTGAGGCCGTTTGGGTTGGGTGAGGGCATGGATTACGACAGTAGCTGGGTTTTGGGTATTCCTAGGGCAGCGGATTAAAGGCCTTTGGGGTGAGGGGAGGCAAGCGGGAAGCGTGGAGCGGCAAGCGCCAAGCGCGAAGCGGTAAGGGGGAAGCGCAGAGCGCAGAGCGCGGGCTACGGGTGCAGCGGAGCTGCACCGACTACGGTCCTGCGGCCGTTGGCCTTGGACGACTACGGCCCCTCGACAGGCTCGGGGCGACTACGGACTGTGGGGCTCGACGGGCTCGTCCTGACTGTGGGTGCTGCCTGCGGCAGCCCCTGACTAAGGTCCCTCCCGGTGGTCGGGACTGACAGTGGGGTCGCACGGCGATCCTTGTACGATGGATTTCGCTGCGCGAAATCCAGTGGCGGTGCTGGTTTTCCTGCGGGTGTGTTGGTTTTACTATTGTGATGCAAGTGTGAACTCGAGGGTGCCGCCTTGGGCGATGTCCTGGTGTTGGAGGTGGGTGGTTGCGAGTGTTTGGCCGTTGAGGTGGATGCTTTTGACATGGGGGAAGAGGGTGGGGTTGGCGGAGGTCTGGATTATGAGGGTGGAGTCACCGACTTGGAGCGTGGCGCTTTGGAACAGGGGGAGGCCGAGCTCGTAGCGGTCTGTGCCGGCGATGGGGTAGAGGCCGAGGGCGCTGAGGACGTACCAGGCGGAGAGTGTGCCGGCGTCGTCATTGCCGTCGATACCATCGTAGCTGGTGCTGTATTTATGGTAGAGGATCCAGCGGGTCCATTTTCGGGTGAGGTCGGGTCGGTCGGCTGCGTTGAAGAGGTAGGCGGCGTGGATATCCGGTTCATTGCCGTGCCAGTAGTGGGGGCCGGGGTTCCAGGCTCCCTGGTTGGGGGTTGAGTTTTCGAAGAAGGCGTTGAGTTCCGAGGCGAAGCGTTCCTTGTTGCCGAAGAGGCGGATGAGGCCTTGGGGGTCGTGGGGGACCATCCAGCGCCATTGTTGGGCGCTGCCCTCGACGTAGTCACGGGTGAAGCGATTGCCGCGGTCGAGGTAAGTGAGGAGGAGGGGTTTGAAGGGGGTAAAGAATTCGCCTGAGGCGTAGCGGGGTTGGAAGTAGGCGGTTTCGGGGTTCCAGAGATTGGTATAGAAGTGCGAGTGCGCGGTGAAGAGCGCGGCGTCGTCGTGGTGGCCGAGTTGTTCGGCCAACCGGGCAATTGCGTGGTCGTACCAGGCGAACTCGAGCGTGCGGGAGACCGTTTCATTTTCGGGTCCGACCGTGCAGTAGCCGTGGTTGAGGTAATCCTGGATACCTTCACGACCGGAGAACGCGGCGTTTGGTGGTGTGGGTGCGAGGGCGGTTTGGCGCATGGCGGAGTAGGCGTGTTGGACATCGAAGTTCGTGATGCCTTTGAGGTAGGACTCGGCGATGACGATATCGGCGGGTGTGCCGAGCATGGAATTGGAGTAGCCGGTTCCTGAGGGCCAGCGCGGTAGCCATCCGCCTTGTTCCTGCATGGTGAGCAGGGAGGTGATCATGTCGCGCTGATCATCGCGGGCGATGAGGTTGTAGAGCGGGTGGATGGTGCGGAAGGTGTCCCAGAGGGAGAGGTCGGTGAAGTAGCGGAATCCATCGGCGCTGTGGATGTTGCCGTCGAACCCGGGATATTGGCCGTTGGTGTCACTGAAGACGGTGGGCATTTGGAAGGCGCGGTAGAGGGCTGAGTAGAAGATGGTGCGTTGGTCGTCGGCGCCTTCTTGGATTTGGATTTGTGCGAGGCGGTGTTCCCAGTCGGTTTGGGCTAGGGCGAGGAGTTGGTCGAAGGACTGGCCTTGGGTTTCGTTATCGAGGTTGGCGCGGGCGTTTTGGAGGCTGGTGAAGGAGATGCCGATATTGAGTGTGATCGTTCTGGGTTGGCCGGTGGGATTGAATGAGAGCGTGGCTGAGCCGTTGGTGGAGTGGCTGATTCCGGAGGCAGGGGAGGAGGTGTCGAGTCGGGCGACGAGGTAGCAGGGGAGGCCGCCGTAGCGGCTGGAGAAGGAACCGAACAGCCGGGTTGAGCCTTCGATTTCCTGGGTTTCGGGGAGGATGCGCAGGGCAGTGTCGGTGCTATGGCCGTGGCCGAGGGCGTGGGAAAAGTCGAGGTGCAGGAGTGCGGTTCCTTCTTTGGGGAAGGTATAGCGATGGATGCCGGTGCGAGGGGTGGCGGTGAGTTCGACGAGCGTGGAGATTTGGGGAAGACGGACGGCGTAGTAGCCGGGGGAGGCTTGTTCTTCTCGATGGCTGAAGTGGAGTGGCTTGGGTTTGGCGGGTTTTGTGTGGCCGGGAGTTGTGAGTGATGGGGTGACGAGGCAGAGTCCACCGTCGGTGGCGCCGGTACCGATGAGCCGGGTGTGGCTGAATCCGAGGATCTGGTTATCGCCATAGTAATAGCCGGAGGTATTGAGTGCGCGGTTGCGGCTGAGGAACGACGTGGTTTCGGGGCCGAGGCGGACCATACCGAAGGGGGTGGTGGCACCGGGGAAAGTATGTCCACAGACCCAGGGGTAGCCGCCGGTGCCGATGAAGGGGTTGACGTATTGTCCGAGTGGGCCCGCGGTGACGCTGGTGAGTGGTGCGAGGGGTTTGGCTTGGACGATGGATCGGTGGCGGAGGTAAAGGGCGGTGAGCAGGAGGAGTGGTGGGGTGATCAGGATGATTAGGGTGAGGAGGATGCGGCGCAGCCAAGTCTTGAGGCGGGTTCGGTTGGGCGGATTCGGGTGCTGCATGGGAGGAGCGTATGGGGCAAGGAGTAGAGCGCCAAGCGGGAAGCGGGAAGCGGGAAGCGGGAAGCGCTGAGGGCTGAGGGCTGAGGGCTGAGGGCTGAGGGCTGAGGGTCAAGCGGTAAGCGGGAAGCGCGGAGCGTAGAGCGTGGACTACGGGTGCAGCGGAGCTGCACCGACTACGGTCCTGCGGCCGTTGGCCTTGGACGACTACGGCTCCTCGACAGGCTCGGGGCGACTACGGACTGTGGGGCTCGACGGGCTCGCCCTGACTGTGGGTGCTGCCTGCGGCAGCCCCTGACTAAGGTCCCTCCCGGTGGTCGGGACTGACAGTGGCGCCGCTGCGCGGCGCTGATTGTTCCGGACTACAGAAACACTGAAACTCCGGGCGCGGGTTGAAGGGCTGTTCTCTCCACTCTCCTGGATTCTCGCGCCTGCGGCGCGTTCGATCCCGATAGCGATTTCGATTTCGATCCCGAAGGGGGTGCACGAGGTCGGTGCAATGACTTGCGGTCACGCGGGATCCGTCTTCGCTCTGCGAGCTACGCCGGGACAAGCCGTGACCCTACCTGCACACTGGATTTGGCTGTGCCAAATCAGGTGAGGCGTGCTGGGGTGGGATGGGTTGGATTGGCAAACGGTGCGGTGACAGGGGTGGGTGGGGCTGGTAGAAGGACGTGCGGATGGCTGCGCTGATTTTCGATCTACACATTTCGGCTGAGCGGATGCTGGATTACTACCGGGGTCGGGCGACGGTGGTGTATGCGGTGGCGACCGATGGGCGGAGTGTACAGTTTCCGGCGCAGGCAATTCAGCGGTTTGTGACGCCGGATGGGGTTCATGGTCGGTTTCGGTTGCAGTTTGATGCGCAGAACAAGTTTGTGGGGTTGGAGCGGGTGGGCTGAATTCGGCTTTGGGGGCCGAATTCAGGGGAGAGGGTGGGGCAGGGTGCTTCGCGCGAATCCGGTGTTTCAGAGTTTCGGACCAGATAGGCGCGTCTGGCGACGCGCGCGTGGGGGGGGCTGAGTAAGAGGTAGGTTCAATGATTGTGGGTGCAAAGAAAAACCCCGGCGCGGGGCGCCGGGGTTTCGTGGGCTGGATTGGTGTATCTATCTCCTACTTCGCGGGTTTGAACGCGGGGTTTTCGGGATTGCCGCTGGACTGGATATAGGCGAGGAGGTCGAGGACTTCCTCGGGGTTGAGGAGGTTGAGGAGTCCGGTGGGCATGAACGAGACCGGGTAGGGTTGGCGGGCTTTGACGCTGGAGAGGTCGACGACTTCACCTTCCTCGGGGTTACGGGGGTCGTAGACGATATGGAGCTGGCCGTTTTCTTCCCAGGCGCGACCGATGAGGGTGGATCCGTCGGCGAGTTCGACTTGTTCACTGCCGTATTGGTCGGAGATCACGTTGGAGGGTTCGACGATATTTTCCACGAGGTCTTTCACGCTGAAGCGGGAGCTGGAGGTGGTGAGGTCGGGGCCGAGTCCGCCACCGCTGCCATTGAACCGGTGGCAGGTATAGCAACCGGTGGAATGGAAGAGGTTGCGGCCTTGTTCGAAGTTGCGGTTTTGGAGTCCGGGGCCCACGAGGTCGAGGATATCGGCGAGGTCGTAATCCTGGCCTGGGCCCTTGGGCGGGGTGAACTCCTGGATGGCGACGGCGGGTTGTTTGAGGGAGAGCGCGTCGAGGGCGGCGCGTTCTTCTTCGTTGGTGACTTTGGCGAGGGCTTCCTTACGGATGTTGTCGATGAAGCCGCGGAAGCTATTGCCGCCCTGCCAGGGGGCGGTGCTGGGGAACCAGTTGAAGTAGGCGCGGTGGAGGGCGGGGCTCCAGCCGTTTTCGGCGACGCGCAGGGCGTAGGCGTAGGCGATTTGCTGTTGGTTGGGTCGGCTGGCGGCGGCCTTGTTGAAGGCGTCGGCGTAGCCGTCATTCCGTGCGAGCAGGGCATCGCTGGCGTAGTTGAGGTCGGTATCGCGTGCGGTGGCGAGGAGTTGCAGTGTTTTGGGGGTGGCCGTGGGCGAGCCGAGCGTGATGAGGAGGCCGGCGAGTTCACGGTTCAGGTCCGGGTTGGTGGCGGGGAAGTGGGCATCGAGGCGTTCGATGGTTTTGCTGAGCGTGTCGCCGACCGGCTGGCCGAGTCGGATGAACGTGAGCCCGTAGGCGCGGGTGAGGGCGAGCTGGCCATCGAGGGGGAGGGTATCCCAGGGGATGGTGTGGAGTTGGTTGAGGACGGCATCGCGGTATTGCTTGGCGTTGGCGTGGGCGAGGGCGATGGCGGTTTCGATGATGGCCCAGGGGCGTTTTTCACTGAGCGCTTGGGTGGCCCAGGATTCAACGGGCTGGCGTTCGATGGCGACGCGGGCGGCGAAGCGGATCCAGCGGTCCTGATGCGCGAGGTAGGGCCAGGCGGTGGCGATGGCTTCGGGGCCGGTGTTTTGCTGGTGGAGTGCTTCGAGTTGCCAGCGCAGTTGGATTTCCGGTGTGGGTTTGCTCGGGGCGGCGGGGGCGGTGTTTTCGGGTCCGGCATAAGTGACGCGGTAGACGGCGGATTGGGTGCGACGTCCGCCGATGGCGAAGTAGAGGGCGCCGTCCTTGGGGTTGACCGTGAGGTCGGTGAGGGGGAGGGGTTTGCCGCTGACGAATTCTTCGCGGACGGCTTCGTAGGCTCCGCCTTTGGGGGTCATGTGGATGGCGTACATCGTGCCGTAGGTCCAGTCATTGGCGAAGACGGCGCGCTGGTATTTGGCGGGGAAGCGTGATCCGCGGCCGGATTCGAGTCCGGTGGGGCTGCCGGGGCCGATATCGACGAGGGCGGGGAGGCTATCGGGGTAGTAGGTGGGCCATTTACCGGAGCCGGAGCGCCAGCCGAGTTCGCTGCCGCTGGTGGCGAGGCAGATCCGTGTGGGGCGGTACCAGGGCAGGCCGGCGTCCCATTCCATATCCGAGTCGTACGTGATGATGTCACCGAGGTCATTGAAGGCGAAGTCGTAGGCGTTGCGGTAACCGGAGCTGACGACCTCGAAGTTGCTGCCGTCGGGGTTGAGTCGGCAGATGTAGCCGCCGGGGGCGAGGATGCCGCGGGCGTGGCCGTTGGCGTCCCACATGCGGGGGAGGAGCTGGTCTTCCTGCCAGTGCATGGGGCTGCGGGAGAGCTGGATGCCCTCGGGGAGCTTGGTGTGGTTGCCGCAGACGACGTAGAGGGAGTTTTTGTCGGGGCCGAGCACGACTGCGTGGGTGCCGTGTTCGCCGCCGCCTTGGATGGCCTGGAGGTGTTGGGCGTCTTCGAACTGGTCATCGCCATTGAGGTCGCGGAGGCGCCAGAGGCCTTGGCGGTCGCGTTGTTCATTGACCATGACGTAGAGGCTGTCGAAGGCATAGAGGAGCCCGTGGGCGCCGCCGGCGGGGCTGTCGAGTCGTTCGATTTTGCTGGGTTCGGTTGAACCGATGGCGGAGGGGGTCATGCGGAAGAGGCCGCCGTATTGGTCACAGGCGAGGATGCGGCCCTGGGGGTCGACCGTCATGGAGACCCAGGAGCCTTCGTCGGCTTTGGGGACGGCGTAGAGCAGTTCGACCTTGAAGCCCGGGAGCGTTTCGATTTCTTCCGGCTGGATGACGATGGGGCGGCCGACGCCGAGGCCGAGCGTATCGCCCCACGGATCGTCGCCGTATTTGCCGACGGCCTTGGCGGTTTTCCAGGTGGAGGTTCCGGCGGGGCGGGTTTCCCAGGAGGCGTCGGATTCGATGGTGATTTCGTTGCCTTCGGCGGGGCGGATACGGAGGCGGGCGAGGAGGCCGGCGGCGCCGTCGTCGTTACGGGCTTCGATGGTGATTTCGTTGGTGCCGGGTTTGAGGTGTTCCGTGACGTTGGCACGGGAGGGGGAGCTCCAGTCGTCGTTGGCGAGCACTTCCTTGCCGTTGATGGAGACGCGGGCGTGGTTATCGCAGCCGACCCATAGAGTGGCACCGCGGATATTCTCGGGGACTTCGAAAGAGCGGCGGAAAGAGGATGTTTTGGCGTTGGCGTTGTCGGACCAGATCCAGGAGAATTCTGCGTGGGCAGAAGGGGTCTGGGACAGGGCGAAGCCGAAGGCGAGCAGACTGAGCCCGTGTTTAAGGATTTTCATGATGAGAAGTAGTTCGCCAATCCTTGGGACGGATGGCAAGCGCGAAGCGGCGAAGCGATGAGCGGTAAGCGGGAAGGGGTAAGCGCAAAGCGGCAAGCGGGAAGCGCGGAGAGCATAGGGCTGAGAGCTGAGGGTCAAGCGGGAAGCGCGGAGCGGAGAGCGTAACGTGCTGAGCGGTAGGTGCTGCCTGTTTGCCGGTGTTCCGAAACACGGAAACTCGGAAACTCCGGCAGGGTCCGGGGGGCGGGGCTGAGCCACTGTTTTCTCTTTACGGTCTCCTGGCTACACGCGCCGGAGGCGTGCTCGATTTCGATGGGGCTGGTTGGGTGCAATGACTGGGTGTTTAAGAGGCCGGCGCTACGCCAGCGCGCGACCGCCTCCCGGCCTCAAAACCCAGCACCCTTCCCCAAAAAAGGGACAACTTTAATTTAGGACGTGACAGAGGTGGGTGCGCATTGGGGAAGGAGTAGTGGAAGGGTTTGGGGGACGCCAGAGCGTTGGATATGGGGGAAGCTGGGCTTGCAAAGCCGGATTTGGTGGTGATGCTGTGGGGCATGCCAGGACTCTTTCATCAACCTTTGGATCGGCGTCACTTTTTGAGGTCGATGGTCGTGGGTGGGGCGACGATTTTGTCGATGGGGGGGAGGGTGTTGGGCGCGGAGGCGGGGCTCCATGTGGCATTGTTATCGGACACGCATGTACCAGGGGACAAATTGAACGAGTATCGGGGATTTAGGCCTTGGGATAATTTGCAATTGGTTGTGCCGCAGGTGGCGGCGGTGAAGCCGGAGTGGGTTTTGATTTCGGGGGATGTGGCGCGGCTGGAGGGGTTGCCGGAGGATTATGTGGAGGTGAAGGGGTTGCTGGCGCCGTTGGCGGGTGAAGTGCCGGTGGTGATGGGGTTGGGGAACCACGATGAGCGGGGGAACTTTTTTGCGGCATTTGGGGATCGGCCGGGGTTGGGGCAGGGGGTGGACGGGAAGCATGTCACGGTGATTGAGCATGAGTTGGTGCGGGTGGTGATGTTGGATTCTTTGTTGTATGTGAACAAGACGGCGGGGTTATTGGGGCGGGAGCAGCGGCGATGGCTGGAGGGTTGGTTGCCGGGGGCAACGGATCGGCCGGTGGTGATTTTTGTGCATCATACATTGGGGGATGGGGATGGGGAGCTGTTGGATGTGGACCGGTTCTTTGAGATTATCCGGCCGTATCAGCAGGTGAAGGCGGTGTTTTATGGTCATTCCCATGTATGGGAGCGCGGGGAGCGGGAGGGGGTGCAGCTGATTAACCTGCCGGCGGTGGGTTATAACTTTAGCGATCAACAGCCGGTGGGATGGACCGAGGCGTGGTTTGGCAAGGGGGGGGTGCGGTTGAAGGTGCATGCGTTTGGGGGGAACCGGCAGTTTGACGGGCAGGAGGTGGAGGTGGAGTGGGCGAAGCGGTAAGCGGGAAGCGCAAAGCGGCAAGCGGCAAGCGGTAAGGGGTAAGCGGTAAGCGGTAAGCGGGAAGCGCTGAGGGCTGAGGGTCAAGCGGTAAGCGGGAAGCGCTGAGGGCTGAGGGCTGAGAGCTGAGGGTCAAGCAGTAAGCGGGAAGCGCAGAGCGTAAAGTGCTGAGCGGTAGGTGCTGCCTGTCCTTCGAAGCTCAAAGAGCGAAGGAGGAAGGGCTTTTGCATCGCGTGGTGGCGCGATGCAGGTAGAGGGAAGAGAGGAGAGGGCAGAGGGTGGAGGGCTGGCTGTCCGCCGGTGTTCCGAAACACTGCAACTCTGAAACACCGGTAGGGTCCGGGGGGTGGAGGGCTTGCAGCGCGTGGGAGGTAGGAGCTGGTGGGTATAAAAGAGAGCTTGCGTTGGGGGGTGGGGGAAACGTAGGTTGCCCTGCTTTACGGAACATTTTGAAGGGAGCAGGAACTTGAACTCTGATTTGCTAAAAGCTGCCACCGCGAAGGTGAGCAATGTGAATGTGCTGGTGAACGTGGTGTCGAAGCGGGTTCGTCAGCTGAATGCGCCTGGTGGGCCTGGTCGTCGTCCGTTGATCGCTGATGCGAACTCGATGGGTGTGGCGGATATTGCCTTGGCTGAGCTGGTGGAGGACAAGATGAGCTGGGAAGCGGTGGAGATGGCTGAGCCTGAAACCGGTCCGGCGAAGCGTCGTCCGAAGCGTTCCTGACGGGTTGGGAGACCTGCGGGCATAGAAATTTTTACCGCGGACAGCCCGGCCTGGTCAGAACGACCCGGCCGGGTTTCCTTTTTTCACTGTGAGCGATCTTGTTACCAATCCTGTTGCGCGCCGGGACTACCATATTCTGGAGCGTTTTGAGGCGGGGATTGTGTTGCGGGGGACTGAGGTGAAGTCGTTGAGGGCGGGGCGGGCGCAGATCCGGGATGCTTTTGCCCGGGTGGAGAAGGGGGAGGTTTGGCTGTATAACGCGCACATTGACGAGTATAGCCATGGGACGTGCAACAATCATGTGCCGAAGGCGCCGCGGAAGTTGTTATTGAACCGGAGGGAGATCCAGAAGCTGTTTGATTTGGGGTCGGTGAAGGGGAACACGCTGGTGCCGCTGAATTTTTACTGGAAGGGCAGGAAGGTGAAGGTGGGGTTGGCGGTGGGGAAGGGGAAGGCGGAGTATGACAAGCGGGATGATTTGAAGAAGCGGGAGGCGGATCGTGAGGCGCGTCGGGCGGTGATGCACGAGGTCAAGCGCATGGGGCGGGGTGGGAGGGGTTGAGAGTGGGGTGGACGGAGAGATTTGGCGGCCGGGTTACTGGTTGCTTGAACGGAAGGAGGGCCGGGTGATTTCCGGTTGGCTGGCATGAAGCGAGGAGCACCGCATGTTCGGGGGGCGAGGTCGGCGCGAGGGGCGGCCGGGGGGGATTTTTCTGCACGGAAGCGATCCACGTGGGAGGTGATTCGGAGGGTAGGGGTTTATCTGCGGCCTTACAAGTTCCTGGCTTTTGCGAACATCGGGTGCGCGATTCTGTCGCTGGCCTTTGCCTTTGCTTTTCCGAAGCTGACGCAGGTGATGATTGACGACGTGATCACGCCTGGTCGGGCGGATTTGGTTTGGCCGGCGGCGTTGGCGTTGTTGGGGGCTTTCTTATTTCGGGATTTGTTCAACAGCCTGCGGATTCGGTTGAACAATCACTTTGAGCAGAACGTGATCTTTGACTTGCGCCGGGACGTGTATGAGCGGTTGCAGCGGTTACCGGCCGGGTATTTTGATCATCGGGCCTCGGGGGATTTGATGACGCGGGTGGTGGAGGACGTGAATTCGGTGGAGCGGGTATTGATTGACGGGACGGAGCAGGGGACGGTGGCGATTTTGAGTGTGGTGGGGGTGATGCTGGTGTTGTGGTGGCAGAGTCCGGTTTTGGCGGGGATAGCGTTGGTGCCGATACCGTTCCTGTTGGGTGGGGCGTTTTGGTATACCACGACGGCGCACACGCGGTATCGGGCGCAGCGTGAGGCGTCGAGCGCGATGAACGCGTTGTTATTGGACAACCTGCAGGGGGTGCGTCAGATCAAGGCGTTTCATGCGGAGGTGCAGGAGGATGCGCGGTTTGCGGAGACGGCGGATGCACTGAGGAAGGGGACGTTGAAGGTGATGCTGGCGTGGGCGAACTACTCGCCGGCGATGAGTTTCTTTACCGCCTGCGGGACGGTGTTGGTGCTGGGATTTGGCGGGAGCCAGGTTTTGCGGGGGGCGATGACCTTAGGGGAGATGGTGAGCTTCCTGTTTTACCTGGGTTTGTTTTATGAGCCGTTGAGTCGGCTGCACGGGTTGAACCAGATGATGCAGGCGGCGCGGGCTGCGGGGGAGCGGGTGTTTGACATTTTGGATGCCGAGACGGAGGAGCGTCCGGAGCGCAGGAAGCGTCAGTTTGAAGGGCGGGCACGGGGGCGCGTGGTCTACGAGCATGTCGCTTTTGGCTACAGTGACGAGCGGGTGGTGTTGGAGGATATTGAGCTGGTCGCTGAGCCGGGAGACGTGGTGGCGTTGGTGGGGCCGACTGGTGCGGGCAAGTCGACCCTGGTGCATTTGTTGCCGGCGTTTTACGAGGCGACACGGGGCCGGATTTTGATTGATGGCGAGGACGTGTCTCAGTTGCGGCTGGAGTCATTGCGGTCGCAGATTGCGATGGTGAGTCAGGAGCCGTTTCTATTCAACGGGACGATACGGGAGAACATTGTATACGGGTGTCCGGGTGCGAATGGTGAGGCGGTGGAGCGGGCGGCGAAGGCGGCGAACGCGCATGAGTTCATCGCGCGGTTGCCGGAGGGGTATGACAGTCGGGTGGGGGAACGGGGGATTCGGCTGAGTGTGGGGGAGAAGCAGCGGATCAGCATTGCGCGGGCGCTTTTGAAGGATGCGCCGATTTTAATTTTGGATGAGGCGACAGCGAGTGTGGACACGGCGACGGAGCGGATGATTCAGGAGGCCCTGGAAAGGCTGATGCGGGGGAGGACGAGTTTTGTGATTGCCCATCGGTTGAGTACGATTCGTCGGGCCAACCAGATTCTGGTTTTACGGCATGGCCGGATTGAGGAGCGCGGGACACATGAGGAGCTGATGCGTGCGGGAGGGTTGTATGCCCGGTTGGCGAGCATTCAGAACACGACCTTTGTTGAGGAGGGTTTTGAGCGGATTGGGAGTGAGTAGGCGAGGCAGTAGGCCAGGAAGCCGGCGGATACCCTGGTGGGTTTGGTCTAGTGATTGGCTTGGTCGAGTCTGGAGAAAGGGAAGGTGGCGGAGGGGGTGTGTTGTTGGTTGAGAATCTCGAGGAGGCTTTTGACACGTTCGGGTTGGGTGGTGGTGAGGTTGTGTTGTTCACCGGGATCGTTGGCGAGGTTGTAGAGTTCTGTGCGGGGTTGGAGTTTGGCGTTGGGGGCTCGATTCCAATCCTGGCGGATGAGTTTCCAGTTACCTGAGCGGACGAATTGTTGTCCGCCGTAGCCGGGGAATTCGCGGTAGAGGAAGGGGCGTTCGGATTGGGGTCTTCCCAGCAGGGTTGGGGCGAACGAGATGCCGTCGAGCTTTGCGGGGATGAGGTTCTTGTGTCCGGTGATTTCCAGGAGGGTGGGCAGCCAGTCTTCGAATCCGGTGAGGCGGTCGCTGGTGGTGCCGGGTTGGATGTGGCCTGGCCAGTGGGCGACGAGCGGGACGCGGATGCCGCCTTCGTAGAGTGAGCCTTTGAGGCCGCGGAAGGGGCCGGCGGAGGCGAAGAAATCGGAGTCACTACCGCCTAGGCGGTCGTAGGTGGGGCCATTGTCGGAGGTGAAGATGAACAGCGTGTTGTCGGTGAGGCCCAGTTCATCGATCAGCTGCATGATACGTCCGATTTCGTGGTCCATGCGGGTGACCATGGCGGCGTAGGCGGCTCGTGGGGAGTGGTGGGGGAGGTAGGCCTTATTGCCGGTGTAGGGCGGGTCTTCGGGGAAGGCGTCCTTGTATTCGGCGAGCGAGTCTTCCGGCACCTGGAGGGCCAGGTGCGGTACGGTGGTGGGGACATAACAGAAGAAGGGGTTGTCCTGGTTGGACCGGATGAAATCGCGGGCAGCGGCCATGATACGGTCGGGTGCGTAGTCGTTGCCTTGGTAGCGCTTGTAGGAGGCTGGGTCGTTGGGGTCGGCGTCTTCGGGGAGTTTTTGGTGGGCGGGGAAGTCGGGGTTGTCGAGAGGGAGCCGCTGGTCGTTGTCGTAGAGGTAGGTGGGGTAGAAGTTATGGGCGACGCGCTGGCAATTGTAGCCGAAGAAGCGGTTGAAGCCCTGGCGGAGGGGGTCGCCATCGGAGCCGACGGGGCCGAGGCCCCATTTACCGAAGGCACCGGTGGTGTAGCCGGCTTGCTGGAGTAGTCGGGCCAGTGTGGCGGTATCCTTGAGCAGGGGGCGTTGGCCTTCGGGTTTGACCTCGCTGTTATCGCGGACCTGGGCGTGGCCGGGGTGGAGGCCGGTCATGAGGACGCAGCGGGAGGGGGCACAGACGGCGTTGCCGGCGTAGTGGGAGGTAAAGCGCATGCCGGCGTTGGCGAGTCGGTCGAGGTTGGGGGTGCGGATTTTTGTTTGGCCATAGCAGCCGAGTTCGGCGTAGCCGAGGTCATCGGCCATGAAGAAGATGATGTTGGGAGGTGGAGTGGGAGCTGCGGAGGTGTGGATGCTTAACAGGCTGGTGATGAGGCCGAGCCACAGGAGTGCGGATGTGTTTCGCCGGGGCATGTGGATGAGTTTAGCGAGGTGGGCCGGATTGTCCATGGCGTGGATTTTGTGCCGGGTGCCCTGATGGAAGAGGCGCGTGTGATTTGGGCGTGCCTATGGGGTTGAAGGGAGGGGGTGCTTTCGGGTTGGTGGTGGGGTCTGTGGGATTCGGGTGGTGTATGGAGATGGTATGTCCGGGTGGGGCCTGGCCTTGCGTGGGGTGGGGTGAGTGGGGTAGGTTCTGCGCTCATGTTCACTGTGACTTGCGTTCGAGAGCGTGTGTTATTGCTGGCTGGAGTGAGTCGGCGACTGGTGTGGGTTGCCGGGTTGGCGATTGCGATGAGTTGGGGGCAGGGGGCGAACTGGCCGCAGTGGCGCGGGCCGGAGTTTAACGGGAGCACGTCGGAGGCGGGATTGCCGGAGTCGTTTTCCAGGACGGAGCAGGTAGTCTGGAACGTTGAGTTGCCGGGGTCGTCGGCAGCGACGCCGGCGGTCTGGGGCGATCGGGTCTTTTTGAATTCGGCGGATGAGGATGAGGGGTTGGTGTTGGGGTTGTGTCTGGATGTGAAGACCGGGGCTGAATTATGGCGGGTCAAGCTGGAGACCGGGACGCATCGGGACAACCGGAGTAATTATGCGTCGCCTTCGCCGATTACGGACGGGAAGCACGTTTGGTTTTACACGAGCACGGGTGAGCTGGTGGCGTTGGATGTGGAGGGGCAGGAGGTCTGGCGGCGGAACATTCAGAAGGATTACGGGGAGTTTGCGTTTCAGTGGACCTATGCGAGCAGTCCGTTGCTGTATGGAGATCGGTTGTATGTGCAGGTGTTGCAGCGGGATGTTCCGGTGAATGGCCGGGGTCGGGCGGATGGTCCGAATGATTCCTACATCCTTTGTTTGGAGCCGTTGACGGGGAAAGAGATTTGGCGGCATGTGCGGCCATCGAAAGGTGTAGCTGAGGCGCGTGAGGCGTACAGCACTCCGCTACCGGTGGTGGAGGGGGGACGGTCCGAGTTCATTATTGTGGGGGGCGATTGCATCACGGGCCATGATCTGGCATCGGGCGAGGAGTTATGGCGATGGGGGACGTGGAATCCTCGTCGGATTGGGCATTATCGGCTGGTGCCTTCGCCGGTGGCCGGTGGGGGGGTGGTGTTGGCATGTGGTCCCAAGGGGGAGCCGATTTTTGCTGCGCCGTTGGGTAAGAGCGGGGTGTTGAAGGATGAGGAGCTGGCGTGGGTGAGCACGGAGCGGGCGATTTCGGCAGATGTGCCGACGCCGCTGTTTTATCGGGGGCATTTCTATGTGTTGGATGGGAACCGCAAGGCGTTGTCGTGTGTGGAGCCGGCGAGCGGCAAGGTGTTGTGGACGGGCGAGTTTGAATCCCGTGTTCCGTTTGAGGCCTCGCCGACGGGGGCGGATGGCCGGGTGTATTGCATCAACCACCGCGGGGAGGTGTTTGTGGTGAAGGCGCAGAGTGGAGGGTTTGAATTGGTGGCTCAGGTGGAGATGGGGGATGAGAGCGACCGTGATGTGCGGGCATCGATTGTAGCGGCACAGGGGCGGCTATTTATCCGGACGAACAGCCGGCTGTATTGTTTGGGGGAATAGGGATTTGATGACGCGGTCCATGCCTTATCGGATTGCATGTTTGCTGTATTGTTTCAATGCGGCAGGCGAGGTGTTGCTGCTGCATCGGAAGCGGGAACCGAACGCGGGTTTATGGAGTCCGCCCGGGGGCAAGCTGCGGGTAGACGTGGGGGAGTCGCCCTATGTGTGTGCTTGTCGGGAGGCGAAGGAGGAGATGGGCGTGGATCTGGTGCCGGCGGATTTGCGGCTGACTGGCTTGATCAGCGAGCATGGGTATGCGGGGCAGGCGCACTGGCTGATGTTTTTGTTTGAGGTATTGCGTCCGATGGAGGTGGTGCCTCCGGAGTTTGAGGAGGGGGTGTTTGGTTTCTTTTCGCGTGAGGCCTTGGAGGGTTTGCCTTTGCCGGAGACGGACCGCCATCATATTTGGCCGTGGTTTTGGGAGCATCGAGGCGGTTTTTTTGCGGCGCATTGTCATTGTCATGAGGGAGGAACGTTTGAGTGGAAACTGGAGGAAGCCCGACATGTCTGAGGGCGATTTGGAGTCACCGATCATTGATCTGCACAGTGACGATTATTTCATGTCGGAAGCTTTGAGGCAGGCGCAGCGGGCGTATGCGGCGGACGAGGTTCCGGTGGGGGCGGTAATTGTGCGCGGGGGACGGGTGATTGCGCGGGCGTTCAACCAGGTGGAGTTGTTGAAGGACGCGACGGCGCATGCGGAGATGCTGGCTTTGACGCAGGCCACGGAGATTGTGGGGGACTGGCGGCTGACGGATTGCACGCTGTATGTCACCAAGGAGCCGTGTCCGATGTGTGCGGGGGCGGTGGTGCACGCGCGGCTGGAGCGGGTGGTATTCGGGGCGCCGGATGCCAAGGGAGGGGCGGCTGGTGGGGCCATGAACCTGTTGCAATTCCCGACGCTCAACCATCGCTGTCTGATCACATCGGGGGTGAGGTTGGAGGAGTGTCGGGGGTTGTTGAGGAGTTTCTTCTCGGCGCGGAGGGAGTAGGGATGCGGTCCGCGGGGCGGACCGCAGGTAGACAGGAGGGAGTAGAGAGGAGAGAGTGCGCTTGTTGTTTCGGACGAGACGCGGCTTCTTCTCCGTTGTAGAGGTGGGGAAATAAAAGCCCCCTGGGCTGGTGGGCCGCAGGGGGCTTGGGGAGAGTGTGATTTATTCTTTGCTGTTGGCCGGTTCGCCTTCCGTGGATGCGGGTTGAGTAAAGACGAGTTTATCGTCTTCGACCGTGACCAGGATGGGTTCGTCGTTACGGAAGTGCCCGCGGAGAATTTCTTCGGCGAGGGGGTCTTCAAGGTGATGTTCCACGGCGCGGCGCATGGGGCGGGCACCGTAGAGGGGGTCATAGCCTTTTTCGACCAGGAAGTCCTTGGCCTTGTCATCGAGCTCGATCTGGATGTGCTTGTTCTTAAGCCGGGCCATGACCTTTTCGATTTCGAGGCCGAGGATTTCGACGAGGTCGGTTTTACTGAGCGAGCGGAAGACGATCGTGCCGTCGAGCCGGTTGAGGAACTCGGGGCGGAACGCCTTCTTGGCGGCTTCCATGATCTTGTCCTTCATCTTGTCGTAGTCGGTGGCCTCAGAGCTGGAGCCGAAACCGATGGTGGTTTGGCGGCGGACGAGGTCAGCCCCGACGTTGGACGTGAGGAGGACGATTGTATTACGGAAGTCGACGGTACGGCCGACGTTGTCGGTGAGTTTCCCTTCCTCCAGGATTTGGAGGAGCATGTTCATGACGTCGGGGTGGGCCTTTTCGATTTCGTCGAAGAGCACGACCGAGTAGGGCTTGCGGCGGACTTGTTCCGTGAGTTGGCCGCCTTCCTCGTAGCCGACGTATCCGGGGGGTGAGCCAACGAGGCGGGAGACCGTGAACTTCTCCATGTATTCGCTCATGTCGAGCTGCACGAGGCACTTGGCATCGCCGAACATGCGTTCGGCGAGTGTTTTGGCGAGGAGCGTCTTACCGACGCCGGTGGGGCCGAGGAGGGCAAAGGTGCCGATGGGGCGCCGCGGGTCTTTGAGGTCGGCGCGCGAGCGGCGGAGGGCTTTGCACATGGCGGTGACGGCTTCCTGCTGGCCGACGACGATGTGCGAGAGTTCTTCTTCCATGCGGAGGAGCTTTTGGGCCTCGTCCTTCTCCATACGCTGGAGGGGGATGCCAGTCCACTTGGAGACCACCAGCATGATGTCTTCCTCGTCGACTTTGACGCGTTTTTCCTCACGGTTATTGCGCCATTCGGAGAGGATATTCTCGAGTTTCTCCTTCGCCTGCTTTTCCTGGTCGCGCATGGAGGCGGCGCCTTCGAAGTCCTGTTCCTTGATGGCGCGTTCCTTGCGGGCCTTGATATCCTCGATATCGGCTTCGAGGTCTTTGACTTCGGGCGGCCGGGTCATGGCGCCGATGCGCGCGCGGGCGCCGGCTTCGTCCATGACATCGATGGCTTTATCGGGGAGGTAGCGGCCGGTGATATAGCGATCGGACAGCTCGACCGAGGCTTGGACTGCGGCGTCGGTGAGTTCCATTTTGTGGTGGTCCTCGTATTTACCGCGGAGGCCCATGAGGATTTGGACGGCTTCCTCGACGGAGGGGGCTTCGACTTTGACGCTTTGGAAGCGGCGTTCGAGGGCGGCGTCTTTCTCGATGTATTTGCGGTATTCGTTGAGCGTGGTGGCACCGATGCACTGCATTTCACCGCGGCTCAGGGCGGGTTTAATGATATTGGAGGCATCCATGGTGCCTTCGGCTGAGCCGGCACCCACGATGGTGTGGAGCTCGTCGATGAAGAGAATGACGTTCTTGGCGCGGCGGATCTCGTCCATGACCGCTTTGATGCGTTCCTCGAACTGGCCGCGGTATTTGGTGCCGGCGACCATGAGGGCGAGGTCTAGGGTGATGACGCGTTTTTCGCGGAGGAGTTCGGGGACGTTTCCTTTGGCAATTTCCTGGGCGAGTCCTTCGACTATGGCGGTTTTACCGACGCCGGCTTCACCGAGGAGGACGGGGTTATTCTTGGTGCGGCGGCAGAGGATCTGGATAACGCGTTCGATCTCGCTGCGGCGGCCGATCACCGGGTCCATCTCGCCTTTGCGGGCGATCTCAGTGAGGTCACGTCCGAAGGACTTGAGGGCGGGCGTTTTGACATCGCCTTTTTTGTCGGGGCGCTCCGGCTTTTCGCCATCGGCTAGCATGCCCTCTTCGCCTTGGAAATTGGGGTCGAGTTCCTTGAGGATTTCCTGGCGGGTTTGCTCGATATCGACGTCGAGGTTTTTGAGCACGCGTGCGGCTACGCCGTCGCCCTCGCGGAGCAGGCCGAGGAGGATATGTTCGGTACCGACGTAGGTGTGGGTGAGGGCCTTCGCTTCTTTGGAGGCGAGGGCGAGCACCTTTCTAACGCGGGGGGTATAGGGGATATTCCCGACCATTTTCTGGTCGGGGCCTGTGCCCACTTGCTTTTCGACCTCCATTCGGACGGCTTCGAGTTCGATGCCCATTTTTTGGAGGACATTGACAGCCACGCCTTGTCCGAGGCGGATTAGACCGAGGAGCAGGTGTTCCGTTCCCACGAAGTTGTGGTTAAAGCGGTCTGCTTCTTTGCGGGCCAGAGCCAAAACCTGCTGGGCTCTTGGCGTAAAATTGTTCATCGCCTCATCACTCATAAAGTCGTCGCTAAGATGCTTCGCAGTGCAGGGTTTGTAAAGTGCCAGACCGAAGTTGTGACCATTTGGCGCATTTCTTTTAGCCGGCCATTCCGTGAGCGCACTGCCGGGCTGCGTGGAATGCGACGGGCTGTCTCGGATTGACGGAGCCGTGAGGAACCCACCGGTTTGGGTTATCGGTCGTTGGGGGAGTTGGGTTTAGGACGGAAAGAGACCAGGGCGGTGAGGGCAAGTCCGGTGAGGACGGCGAGGAGGGAGACATACCAGGTGCTGGTGGAGGGTTGATAGAGGAATTCGACCGTGTGTTGGCCTGCGGGGACGGCGACGCCGCGCATGAGGAAGTTGGCGCGGAGGAGTTTGGCGGGTTGACCATCGACGAGGACTGTCCAATCCGGGTGGAATTTATCATTGAGGAGGAGGACGGAGGGGGTGGGCGTGCTGGCTGTGAGTTCGATATGTTTGGGGGCGTAGTTTTTGAACGCGACCGATCCGGTGCTATTGGGGGCCGCGGGTGCAGGGGTGGGAGTATTGGGCCAGGGGTTTTCCTCGAGGAGAACCGTTTGGGAGGGGATGAAGTTGGGGTCGACGAGGCGTTGGAGGGTTTGTTGCGGGTCCGGGATGATTTCCCATTGGGAGAGGAGGGAGGCCTTGGGGAGTGCGCCGGTGAATTCGACGATGGCGAAGGGGCCGGTGCCGTTGGTGGCGGTCAGGATGGGGCCGTCTTCGCGGTCCTGGTAGAACTGGAAGCCTTGGTGGAGCTGGAAGCGGTTCCGGTTGTTGTCGAGCTGTTGGTTAATCAGGCCCTCGATGCCGGAGAGAGTGACGAAGTAACGGGTGCTGGTCAGTTCCCACTGGCGGATGCGGCGTTGGAGGAGGGTGAGTTGGTCTGCGGCCTGGAAGGCGGCACGGTATTGCTCGTTGTCGGCGCTGGGACGGGGGTCCTGGACAACGTCGGTGGACTGGATGTTGTAGTAGGGGAAGAGGTGTTGGAGCCAGTCGAGTCCGTAGACTTGTTGGATGAGCTGGAGAGCTTGGGCGGCTTCGGGGCTGCCGCCGAGGAAGAGGCTGGCGACGCGGTGTTGGTGGGCCTGGTTGCGGAGTTGATCAATGACGGGGTTGGAGGCGTATTTCTCCTTGTAGTTGTAATAGATCACCCAGGGTGAGTTGGCGCGTGCGAGGTCGGCGGTGAGGATGCCTCCGGCGAGGACGGCGGCGAGAGCGGTGGCCTTGGGACCGCGGAAGAAGCCGGAGCGGGCGAGCGAGAGCCAGCCTGCGCTGAGGAGCAGGAAGAGCAGGAACCAGGCGACTTCCTTGACGCTATGGGATGCGATGGATTGGGCGAAGGCGGGGTCGGGGAAACCGGCGCGTTGGAGGTGGCGCACGAGGTTGGATTCGGAGGAGGCGTAGATGAGCCAGCCGACGACTGCGGTGATGACGAGGGCGCCACAGGCGAGCGTGAAACGTCGGTCGGGGAGGTCTGCGGTGGCCCACCACTTTTTCCAGGTCCAGGCGAAGGTTTGGTTGCGTTGCTTTTCGACGGCGTGGGCGAGGGCGGCGTGGATGCCGTAGGCGCAGAGGATGGCCATGCAGAGGCTGAAGGGGTGGAGGAACTTGATGGGGTTGCGGATGGTGGAGAAGTAGGGCAGGGCGTAGACGATTTGGTAGAATGGGGCGTGGCGACCCAGGGCGAGCAGGAGTGAGATGAGGGCGGCCGCTCCCCAGAACCAGACCCAGCGCCGCTGGTGCGGAGTGAAAGCGGAGTTCTGGCGTCGGGCAGCCTGGAAGAGGGCGAAAAGGGCGAAGAGCACGACGGTCACGCCGGTGTAGAAGCCGGCGCCGGAATGGCGGAGGCCGGCGGGGTGAGGAGCCTGTGCGGGGTCGGGCAGGGAAGAGGCGAGGTAGGCGTCCCAGGCGGGGTCGCGTCCAACGGCGCCCCAGTAATTGCCGCCATCGGGTGTATCCATGCGATATCCGTGGAGGCCGGCGATGACGAGACGGAGCGTTTCGATTTTTGGCAGGCTCCAGCGGGTCGCTTCATTCCAGCGCTGGGCCTTGGTGGCGGCATCCTGTTCCATACCGACGACGCCTTTGACCTGGGTTCCGATGAGGACAGTGAGGGCGTGGGCGGCGGTCCAGCCGGCGACGATGGCCACGAGGGCGGTACGGGCAAGACCGGCGGGCCAGCGGCGGGCGGCGGGTTCGGATGATTTCTCACCGAGGGTTTGGAAGAGGACAACGGCGGCGACGTAGACACTGAGGATGGCGCCGCTATCGAAGCCTTCCATAACGGCCATGCCGGTGGCCATACCTGCGAGGGTGAGGCGGATCCAGGGGGAGTTGGTGCGCTGGGTGAAGAGGGCGGCGAGTGCGAGGAAGACGCTTGAGACGGCGAGGGCATGGGAACCCAGGCCCCAGCAGGTGTAGGAGAAGAGGTCGGAATTGAGAGCGGCGGCGAGGCCGCCGATGACGCAGGCTGCGGTGGTGAGGCCCATGGAGCGGAGGGCGAGCCAGGCTGAGGCGGCGAGGATGAGGATACAGAGCGGTTCGTAGTATTTGGCGTAGCCGAGGGGTTTGAGCCACCAGAGCAGGGCGTAGGTGATGGAGGGGAACGCTGCGCCTGAGGGGCCGCCGACCCAGTTGAGATCCTGCCAGTAGCCGGTGAAGCCTTCGGGGAGCGAGGCGTATTCGGCGTTTTGGGCGCCGAGGGGGCCGTCGTTGGAGAAGAGGGCCATTTCGGACTGGAAACTTTGGTGGAAGAAGAACAGCACCACGACTGCGAACACGGCCAGAGCGGTGAGGATGGGGCGCAGGCTGCCGGTTGTGGCGGGTTGGTTGGAACGTGGGTTGGAGGTGGCCATCGGTGTGCGGTTACTCGGTTCGTATTCTGGAGCGGCATACTCTGCGGTCCCGCTTGGGTTGAGACAACAGGAATCCAAGTGTGGGGAGACCTTGTAAGACGGGGGGGTGATCCGCAGGGCTCGTCAGGCGGGGTGCGACTGCAGGTCTGTGGGGGAGGGATTGTCGCTTGCGCTGTGATTGGAGTGTTAGCAGGGTGGTGGGGTGATGGTGGTTTTACTGCGATTTATTTTTGGAGCGGCGTTGGTGTGGTTGGTGAAGATGGCGCGGGACAATGCGCACATGGGCGGGGCGTCGGGGGTGTTTGACAGCATCTATTACATCTTCGGTGTCTTCATTCTGGCGGTTGCGAATGCTGCGGTCTGGGTTTCGTATTTTGGCAACCGGATGGCGGACGAGATGGTGGGGGATGGGGCGGGCATGCTGGATGGTCCGAAGAAGAAGAAGACGGGGGTTGCGCGGGTGATGAGTTGGTTGATGCGGTTTGGAGGGGTGGTGGTGTTAGTGGGTTTGGGGTGGTGGGTTTGGCAGAACCGGGTGTTGTTTGAGCCGGCGTCGGATTTGGTGAAGGCATGGAGGATGGGGAATGCGCCGTGGGAGGCGGAGGAGAGGGAGTTCTCCGTGGTGCGGGTGATTGATGGGGAGAACCTCTCGGTGAAGGATGCAGAGGGAAGAGCATTTACCCTTCGGCTGGCGGGGCTCGAAGCGCCCAGCCTCTCGGCTTATGAACGCGAGGTACGGAGGCGGGCTGAGGCGGGGCGGGATTTTCTGTCGTCGATGGTGTTATCCAACGCGGTGAGTGCGGAGGTGACGCTGACGAATGCGTCGCGGGTGCTGTTGGGTTTCGTGCGGGTGGCAGGGACCAATGTGAATGCGGTGTTGCTGGGGGAGGGGTATGCGGAGTTTCGTCCGGAGTATCTGGGGCAGGCGTCGTTACGGAGCCGATGGGAGATGCTCCAGGTACAACGTCGGCTGGGGGCTGAGCCTGCCGGGGTTGCGGGGGCGGAATGAGGTTATTGGCGGGAGTTACGGATTATTGCCGACGAGGCGGTAGAATTGGGGTCCTGGAGCCGGGGTGGTGGTGATGGTGGTTTCGCCGCTTGCGGTGCTGATGGCTTGGGTGGTGGACCAGGTCTGGAGGTCGCTGGAGGATTCGAGCTCATAGTTGAGTCCATCCTCGGCGAAGAAAGTGAGTTGGAGGTCGCCGTTGGCCAGGCGGGACCATTGGCTGATGCGGGTTGGGCCCGGGTCGACGATCAGGAGGTTCATGGAGAAGCGGAATCCGAAGGTGAGGGAGCCGTTGCTGTCGAGGTACGACAGGTCGCCTTCCCAGGTCCAGCTGTCGGGGACATTGGCCGGGGTTGCGAGATCCTGAAGTTCAGAGGAGGCGGGGTCGTCATCGGTGACGTACATGATGAGTCGACCGGTGCCGCCGTCGGGGATGAAGGGGAAGGTATCCTGGGCGGGTGCCTGATCCCAGAAGCGCCAGCTGAGTTGGTCTGGATTGGAGTCGTGGAGGTATCGGACGTAGAAACTGTTGACCTGTTCCGCACCGGTGCCGGGGGTGTCGGTTTCGTCGGCTCCGAACCGCCAGGTCAGACCGGCGATCTCCATTTCCAGTGCGGCTCCTTGAGAGAGGAGGTTGTAGCGGGCGAGCCAGTCGAGGCCGGAACTGTTGTCGGTGCCGACTAGGTCGAGGTCGTAGGTGAAGGAGCCAGAGACGGGGGCGCGGAAGCTGATTTCCGGGGGGAGAGTGATATCTGCTGAGGATTTGTAGCGGGAGCCGATTTCGCCGGTGAACTGGATTGTGACTGGAGCAGCGGTGAGAGGGAGGCAACTGAGCAGCAGGGTTAAGGCGATTTTCTCCATGAGAGTTTGTTAAGAAATGAATCAGTTCATGTCAACCCCTGCTAGGCGGTGCGGGGGGGCTTTTTGCGGCAGCCCATCTTTGAGCAGCGGTGTAGACCGGGGGCAAAGAGTGTTCTTGGGATGTGAGGTTTCGGCTTGCTCAGGTTGGTCGAAGGTCCGTATTGTTCGCGCCTTGTTGGGCGTCAGTTGACGCAATGGATGGGGTCGTAGCTCAGTTGGTAGAGCGTCTCGTTCGCAATGAGAAGGTCTGGGGTTCGATTCCCCACGGCTCCACCATTCTTCGCTCGGAGCGCAGCGTAGAGCGAAGAATGCCACGGCGTAGTTCTGAACGAAGCCGGGCACATCACGCTTCCAGTCCTTCTATTTCTCCGAGCTACGAATGGCAGGCCACCGTTGTTGGTTTTTGTGGGACGGGCTACGCCCGGGGCGTTGGGTGATCGCTTGGAGCGCAGCGTAGAGTGAAGAGGAGTCTGAGTCTCCATTGAAGCGACTTGTCCTCCGTAGCCCGGGAGGGCGAAGGGGGAAGCCGGGCACATCACGCTTCCAGTCCTTCTATTTCTCCGAGCT
>JBJOII010000036.1:0-33394 GCA_046047235.1 Verrucomicrobiota bacterium
CTCAGACCATTCCATCACCAAACTGTCCGGCACCAATAGCTGCCCGATCACAAAAACAATCATCGCCACTGACAACCCCATGCCCCAAGCCAACCCGACAGCGTAACGCATCCAACGGTTCGCCAAACACGCGCGCAAACCCTGCACGGCAATTACCGACCTCCGTCGCCAAATGCCACGATGCCGCCCGTCCCACGACTGATAATGTACGTCATGCAGCGCCATGGCTGTCCTCCAATGCCTTTACAAACATCTCCTCCAACACGTTCGGACTCGGAATCACCTCCAGCGGCGCCACCCCAACCCGCCGCAACACCCCCAGCAACGGACCCAAATCCTCCGCATCATGCTCCACCCGCAAATGTCCGTTCGCCATCAGCGTGCACCCCCAGCCCTGCTCCCGAAATGCCCGCGCCACTTCCTCCTGCCTCACCGCCACCACCACCTCCGCCGCCCCCCGCCGCCTGGCCCGCAAATTCTCCAAAGTGTCCTGAACCAAAATCCGCCCCCGCGCAATCAACACAATCCGTTCACAAATCCGTTCCACATCCGGCAACAGGTGCGTCGATAACACCACGGTAATCCCATGCTCCTTCCACAACCGCTGAACCAGCTCCAGCATCTGCGTCTGCCCCCGCGGATCCAAACCGTTGGTCGGCTCATCCAAAAAGACAATCTCCGGATCGTGCACAATCGCCTGCGCCAGCTTCAGCCGCTGCTTCATCCCCGTGGAATAGGTCTCCACCTTGCGATACCGCTCCTGCCCCATCCCCACATAATCCAACATCTCGTGCGCCCGCTGCCGCGCATCCTTAAACGGCAAACCGCACAACTGCGCACAGTAAGTCACATACTCGCAACCCGCCATCGCCGGGATGTGACAGTCCTGCTCCGGAGAATACCCCACCCGCTTCCGGATCTCCCGCCCCTCCAATTTCACATCCTTCCCCAGCAACCTGACCCGACCCCGCGTAATCCCATGCAACCTCAGCAAACACTTGATCAAGGTCGACTTACCGGCCCCGTTCGGCCCCAGTAAACCAATCGCCCCAGGCTCAACCCTCAGGTCAATCCCGTCCAACGCCACCAGCCCACCGTAGTGCTTCACCAGCCCCTCAGTCTCAATCACCGGAATGTTCACGGCTCCTGAATCCATAACCACAATTCAACCCCAGCCCTAAGGCACTGCCTGATAACTCACAAACGCCACCCGACGGCTATCGGGCGACCACGAGGGAACATTGATCGTGCCCTGCCCCCCAAACAACCGCGCCAACACTTGGATCTCCCCACCACCCACAGGCATCAGACGCAAGGTCACATCCTGATTGGCCGGATGCCCCTCCACCCCCGGCTCATACGACAAAAACACCAGCCACTTCCCATCCGGAGAAGGATGCGCAAACCAGTTGTTGTACTCATCATCCGTCACCTGCTCCTCACCCGACCCATCAGCCCGCATCCGCCAGATCTCCATGGCCCCCGTCCGCACGGAGTTAAAATAAATCCACTCACCATCCGGCGAATACTCCGGCCCGTCATCCAAACCCTCAGCCTCCGTCAACCGAACCTCGTCACCCCCACCCACAGGAATCGCATACACGTCATACTCACCACCGCGCTCCGCACAATACACCAATGTGGCCCCATCAGGTGACCAACCATGCCAGTAAGACGGCCCCCTCGCCGTCACTAACCGCGGCTCCCCACCCTCAATCGGCAGGGTGTAAATCAACGATTGCCGGCTCCCCTGCGACTGATCACTGATCACCAACCGCTTCCCATCCGGCGAAATGCCATGGTCGTTGTTGCATCGATTCGCAAAACCCGTGTCCACCATCACCGGTTCACCCCCACCCACAGGCACCCAATACAAGCGACCGCCGCTGTTATACAACAACCGCCCGCCGTCCGGACTCCAGTTCGGCGCCTCAATATGGTTCGTGGTCACATACACCGCGCGACGATCCTTCGAATCAATCGGCACAGTCTCCAACACGCTTAGGAGCCTCGACCTCTCACCCAACGGCTCCGGCTCACCCAACTCGACGTGACTAAACCGCACGGTCTCCACCACCGCGTCGTCATGCGCACACACCCCCAGCCCCACATAAAACGGCTCCTCCAAATCCAACCGGAACGATCCACCCGCCGGCAGCCAACCCCCATCCTCACCCCACACCCACATGGAAACATACCGACCCCGCTTCTCAATCCGTACCCGCCTCGGCCCCATCACGTTCGCCTGAATCTCATACGTCCGCTCTCCTGCCACCGCACGGTACTGCAACGACGTTAAACCATCTCCATGCACCGCAGCATCCGCATACGCCGATCCTGCCCCCAAATCCTGACGCACCATCAAACAGGCCTTCCGATGCGCATTCCCACCCTCTCCTACAAAATCAACGTCAGCCGACAACACCACATCCCCACTCACTCGCTTCCACAGGAAATGAAAGGCATCCGTATCGAACCACATGTTCTCCCCACCACCAGTCACGGTATAGACCCCGCTCGCCGCATCATAAACCACCCCACCCCGATGCCCCACCACACCCACATCCCCGCTACCCTCAAACGCACCCAACCCACCCTCAACCCCCAACCTCGGCAACTCATCCCGAACCACCACAAACTCGCTTCCGTAAAACGCCCGCAACGCCTCCGGAGCATTCTTCCTCACCCAGTTGCTGTGCCACGTGGTCACCCACCCCCACTGAAAACCAGCACCACGAGTGGTCTCCACCGACGGGATTAAATCACACTCGCTCAACACCACCGGCTTCCCCCCCGCCACGGAAGCCACCCTCTCGTAATTGGCCCGCACCCCCTGCTGACCCTCACGGTAAATGTCCACCCCCACCACATCCACCACGTCCAAACCCGGCATCCAATCCATCCGCATCTCCTGCGACGCCGAGTAGACCCAGAGCAAATTGTTCAATCCATGATGCCCCGTGAAATACTCATACATAAGACGCCACAACCGCTGCGCATTCTCCTTCCCCTGCTTGCTCCACCAAAACCACCCGCCACACATCTCGTGCAACGGACGCCACAACACCGGTACACCCCGATCCCGACACGCCCCCAATAAACGCGCCGTCGCATCCAAATCCTTCACCATCGCCTCATGCTCCGGTGTCCCCTCCCGCAACGCCGCCTCAATGTCAAAAGCCCGCTTCGTCCCCTCATACGTGTTCCGCGCCTCCATCGGGTTCCCCCAATGCCAGCACATCGCCACCAATCCACCCATGTTCCAATGCGCCACCGCATCCTCCACAATGCTCCTCTCCGCCCGCTCCCACTCCGCCGAAAACCGCTCAGTGAAAATCCCCGCCTCAAACTCCAATACCGCCGGACTCGACCCCGCCGTCTGCTCCACATACCCCAACTCCCGCCGGGCCATGTCCCCATACACCACATGATGACCCGATAACGTCCGCTCCCCCTGAATCGACTGCAAATACGCCAAGACCCGCCTCGCCTCCGTCGACGCAGCCGGATTCACCGGCTCTATCCCGCCCAACACCCCGCTGACCCAAACCAAGCCCACAACCACCAGACCCACCACCCGCAAGAGCGTGGACCTCTCCCCAGATGTTCTTTCGCGATGCATCCGCAAATCCTCCCTGTTCCACGCCAAAGAAACAACACCACAATCAGTCCGCCAGCCCAGCCGTGGGCGGAGTTTCAGAGTTTCGGTGTTTCGGTCTTCCCCAACACCCCGCGACCCGCTCCCCCATCTTTCTGCCCAAATCCACTCTCACCCCTCTCCTCTTTCCCGGCGTCCTGCCGGAATTCCGACAGTGCGCCGTTTGCCCTCCCCTGCAATCCCTGATACAACTGACCCCAGAATGGCTCTCTTGACGTCCCATCTTCGAATGCTGCAATGGCTGCTGGCCTTGTGCCTGCCGCTGACAGCATTCGCCTCGACGCCAGCAAAAAGCCCCTCTCAGCCGCTCGACCCCCAACAGCTGCGCACTTTCGCCACGCAACTCATCACCCAGGCCATCGAAGAGGACGGCATTCCGGGCGCCGCGGTCGCCATTGTTCATCGCGGAAAGACGATCATCCAAAAGGGCTTCGGCCTCGCCAACCTCAAGACCCAGCAGCCCGTCCAGGCCTCCAACACGCTCTTTCGCGTAGCCTCCATCTCTAAAATCCTCACCACGCTCGCCGTCCTGCAACAGGCCGATCAAGGCTCGCTCAGCCTCCACGACAACATCAACGACTACCTCACTGAGTTCCACGTCCAACCAACCTTCCCCGAACCCGTCACACTCCACCACCTCCTCACCCATACCGCCGGGTTCGATGTCGAATTCCTCAAGGATGGATCCCTCCTCCCAAATTCCCGCATCCCTCTCGGCGATTACTTGCGCCTCAACGAACCTCAACGCCTGCGCCCCCCCGGCCTGTTCCCCACCTACGATAATTACGGCTTCGGCCTCGCGGGATATGTCGTCCAACAAACGACCGACCAACCCTTCGCCGCCCATATGAAGCACTCCCTGCTGCTGCCCCTGGGCATGAACCACAGCACGTTCACGCTCGATGACCAGTCCCGCCAGCACCTCGCCAAAGGCTACTGGAACAAAGGAGCCCGCCTCGAACCCTACCCCGCTGATCAGGTCAACCTGCCCCCCGCCGCAGGACTCTCCGCGACGACCACGGATATGGCCCGACTCATCACCGCTCTACTCGGCCACCCCGCCTCCGGCAACCACAGAGTCCTCCCTGCAGCTCTCCTCGCCCAACTGCACCAACCGCAGTTCGAAATCAACCCCGCCGTCCCCGGCCGCTGCTATGGTTTCAACCAGGTGCTCATCGCCGGCCGCAAAGCCCTGCGCCAAACCGGACGCTGGCCCGGTTACAACAGCGTCCTGCTTCTTTTCCCTCGCCACGACCTCGGGCTGTTTCTGACCTACAACCTCGCTGACCACGGCAGCTTCAGGAAGCACTTCACCCGGGCCTTCGCCAAAAAGTTCGTCCCCAAAAACCCCGCACCACCAACACTCCCTCCCGCCCTCGCATCCAGCAACTCCTTCCATGCCCTCGCCGGCACGTACATCACCACCCGCTTCCCCGATAAAGAACCCATCATCGGCCAACCCCTGGAAATTCAGATCACCACCTCCTCCCGGGGCATCCTCGTCAACGGCACCCCTTTCCTCCCCCTGTCCACCAACACCTTCGCCCATGCTCCCAATCCCACCGCCAACAACACCATTCCCGCCGCAGAACGGCTCACGTTCCTCAGCCAGCCAGAAAACACAACCCAATACCTCATCACCGACCGCGCCAGCTACCACCGGGCCCAATGGTGGGAGACCCGAAAAGCCGGGAGATGGATTGTCGCGTTCGCCCTGACCGCCCTCCTCTCAGCCCTCCTCCACTGGCCCCCGGCAGCCTTGCTCCGCTGGCTTCGCCACCTGTCTCACCCCAAACCCATCCAACTCTCCTCCGCCCTCAGCCGCCTCCTCATCATCACCGCAAGCCTCGCCTCCCTCCTCCTCCTCACCAACCTGTCCGCAACCCTGCTCAGCCAACCCCCGCTCAACCACCTCTACGGCCTGCCTCAGCCAATCACCAACCTGCTGCTCTGGACCCCCATCATCCCCGCCGCAACCGCAGCCCTCACCCTCACCTCCATCTGGGTCTGGACCCACTCCCGCTGGTCCATCCTCGAACGCTCCCACTTCACGCTCGTCACTCTCGCCCTGCTCCTCCTCTCCTTCGAACTCCACCAGCGTAACCTCCTCCTCGCCGCCTACTAATCTGGGACAACTCACTCGATGACCCCCATCCCCCGGTCGCCGCCTACGCGCTGAGCTTCTTCCAAGCCCGCCCCATCCCCAGACCCCTGTCGCCCGAGGAAAAAGG
Organism: Verrucomicrobiota bacterium; assembly: GCA_046047235.1. GTDB lineage: Bacteria > Verrucomicrobiota > Verrucomicrobiia > Limisphaerales > JAHDYP01 > JBMTVN01. The sequence continues at coordinate 5,890 of JBJOII010000036.1, forward strand.
CTGGATCCTGCAGCGCATACAGAGCGGCAACTCTTTGCAGGCTCAGGACTTGGCCCAGGCACTCTGGCAATCCGGCCTCGCCACGAACGCCCAAACTCTGGGGGGAATCGTGGACAGGTTTCTGAAGGACGTACGATTCCTCCCTCCCCAAATGACACCCAAGCGACAACAACGCTGCCCGGGGACCTGATCCACCAAGACAGCAGTTCACGTACCATCCACCCAATCACCGGAATCCGCAACGTCACCCCAAGAAAACCCACCCGGAACGGAGTGAACCCCACGCAAACCGCGTCAACCTCACTCACCCCAACTCAGGAACGCCCGCGCAATACCGGCCACTTCAAGGGACCAAAACTCACCTGTCTCTCCCCCTCCAAGACCAGTTCGTCCCCGTCCATCCGCAGCTTGAAGGTCACGGAAAACGGCGTGTCGTAAAGAACCACCCGAATGTTGCAACCGCCCTCACCCACAAAACCTAAACTCCCCGCCACTGCCTCATTCCGGAAATCCCCCACCTCCCGCAACAGTAACCCCGCCAAATTCTCGGCAGTCCTCCACCCCCCAACCCCACAAGAAATCTCAACCCGCTCCCCCTGCATCTGCAAATCCAAGCTCCACTCTCCCGCCCCCCGCCCCCGCCTCAATTCCAAGGTCTCCAAACCGGTCTCGTTCGCCTCAAACCGAAACACCCTCCCCGCTATTAGCAACGGCACCGCCGCACCATCCACCCCCTCAGCCACCGGATACTCCAAAGACTCCAGCTTCGCCCTCAACCGCCCCGCCGCCACAGCATCCTCCGGCAATGACACCGCCCGAAAAGCCGGCAATAACGTGTCCCAAGTCACATCCAGCAACTTCTGCATGTCCCGAATCCCACTGGTCACCGCCACCACCGCATCCTGCTCCGGCATCACAATGCAATACTGCCCCGCCGCTCCATCCCCCCGATACGCCCCATGCCGACACCGCCAAAACTGAAACCCATACCCCTGGTTCCAATCGCTCTCCGGATTGCTCCCATTCGATACCTGCTTCGCCGTCGCCAGCTCCACCCACTCCTCCGATAACAACCGCCGACCCTCCCACTCCCCACGCTGTAAATACAACTGCCCCAACTTCGCAATGTCCTCGGTCCGCACCCGCAAACCATACCCCCCCAAGGAAATCCCCTCAGCGTTCACATCCCATACCGGGTCCTCAATCCCCAACGGCTCAAATAGCCTCGGTCCCAAATATTCCAATACGGTCTGCCCCGTCCGCTTCTGCACAATCGCCGACACCATAAACGTCGCCGGCGTGTTATACATAAAATGCGTCCCCGGCAAATGCGGCACGGGATGACCCAAGAACGACCGAACGGTCATGCCCTCCCCACCCCTCGGCGATTCCGTCCCGTGCCCTGCCGTCATCGTCAGCAAATCCTTCACCCGCATCGCTCTCAGGTTCGAACTCACTTCATCCGGCAACGCCTCCGGAAAGATATCCACCACCCGCTCATATAAACCCACCTCACCCTCCCCAATCGCAAATCCCATGGCCGTCGACGTGAAACTCTTGCTCAAGGAATACAACACATGCCGCCGCTCGGCCGAATACGGAGCCCACCACCCCTCCGCTACCACCCGCCCGTGCCGGACCAACATCACGCTGTGCATCCCATCTACCTCCCGCTCCAACGCCTCCACCCACCCCAACACCTCCCCCGAACTCAAACCCTCCGCCTCCGGCGCCGACCGCGCCAAGTCCCCACCACCCCAAACCCTCCCCACAGCAACCAATGACACACACAGCACCAACGCCGGCCGAAGCCAATTAAATCGGGACATGCCCAAGGGTTCTACCCCCCCGCCCACCCCGAACGCAACTCCCAACCAACCCACTCATTCACCCGGCCCTCAACCCACTAAACGTTCGGTTCGATACACCGCTTTTAAAGCAGGCTCCCTACTTTCACTTAAGCCCATCACGAGATGTATCTAATTATCGTTACCGCCAGCTCCACCACCCGCCCCCACACACCCCTCCAAATCCCCCAAATACCCCACCCCACTCCACCACCCCCAACATCCCATCCGCCTCAACCACAACCACTTCACCGCAAACCCCACGCCAAATAAGCGTTTTAAACACAAAAATACCCCTGAAATCTCCCACCCTATACTGAAACCAACCGACAAAATCGAATCCACGAAATCAACTTCTCCTAAACCAGAGCAATTCTTGGTTAAAGCCGTGCAATAAGCGGGTAGAGAGCAAAACAACCTCGTGAGATTTTGCACACCAGAAGAGACGGTCACCGTGAGCACTAACCCAACTCAACCGAATCCTTCCAAGTTTACCTGGCAACAGGTCCCCCGGGAGGAAGAGTCCAAACGCTCAGCCGTGGAACGGGTCGCCGACTTCCTCGAGATCCACGGCGTGTTTGATGAACAAACCGCCAGGGAACAAGCCGCCCGCTGTATCCAGTGCCCCGAACCCCTCTGCGTCCAAGGCTGCCCCCTATCCAACCGAATCCCCGATTGGCTCGCCCTCACCGCCGAAGGCCACTTCCTCGAAGCCTCCGCCCTCCTCCACGCCACCGGCTCCATGCCCGAAATCTGCGCCCAGCTCTGTAAAGCCGACGCCCAGTGCGAAGCCCTGTGCGTGGTCGGCGGCAAAGCTGAACCCGTCTCCATCCACGCCATCGAACAGTTCCTCAACCACTACGCCTTCGCCCACCACCAAGCCGATGCCCCACCCCTCACCCCCAACGGATACCGCGTCGCCATCATCGGCTCCGGCCCCGGTGGACTCGCCTGCGCCGATATCCTCTCCCGCCTCGGCTACGCCGTCACAGTGTTCGATTACCGCCTCATCCCCGGCGGCCTCCTCGTCAATGGCGCCCCCTCCTTCCGCCTCGATCAATCCATCGTCAATCGCCGCATCGACATCCTCAAAAGCCACGGCGTAACTTTCCGCCTGGGCGTCAAACTCGGGGAAGACCTCACCCGCGCCGGACTCCAACGTAACTTCGACGCCACCTACCTCGCTCTCGGTGCCCGCAAAGCCCGCGAACTCACCTGCCCCGGAAACGACCTCAACGGCGTCGCCCAAGGCCTCTCCTTCCTCGTCCAACCCCTCCCCGAAAACCCCAGTATAACCAAATCAGCAAAACCCATCATCGAAGTCAAAAACACACGCGTCGCCGTCGTCGGCGGCGGCGACATGGCCATCGATTGCATCCGCCTCGCCCTCCGCCTCGGCGCCAGGGAAGTCACCGGCATCTACCGCCGCTCAGAACAATACCTCCCCTGTAACCCCGCCGAATACCGCAACGCCCTCGAGGAAGGCGCCCGCTTCGAATTCGCCGCCGCCCCAGTCGCCATCCTCGCCTCCCCGGATAGGAACCACGTCACCGGTATCCAGCTCGTCCGCACCCAACCCGGCCCCACCGACGCCTCCAACCGCCCCGCCTTCTCCCCTGTCGCAGGCACCGAATTCGAAATCGCCGCCGATTGGATCTTTACCGCCCTCGGCTTCGAACCCGTCCCGCTCGACGAAGATGACCTCTTCGGCGACCTCCCCCGCACTCCCTCCGGCAGTATCCAGGTCGACGAAAATCTCATGACCCAACAAAAAGGCGTGTTCGCCGGCGGCGAACTCGTCCGCGGCCCCAGCCCCATCCTCGATGTCGTCCGCGATGGCCGACGCGCCGCCGATTGTATCGACGCTTTCCTCCAACCCGCTAACGCCCGCTAAGCCATGCCCGAAACCCTTCCAGAACTCCAGGCCACGCTCGATACCGACCTGATCTACATCCTCGCTTTCTGGCTCGGCGGTATCGTCTTCGCCGCCGGCCCCTTCGTGGTCGTCCACCTCCTCGCCGCCCGCAAAACCCGCAACTACGCCGGTAAAACCGAACAAGCCATCGAATGCGGCATGGAACCCATCGGCGATGCCTGGATCCGCTACAGCGCCGTCTACTACCTCTACGCCCTCATCTTCGTCGCCTTCGCCGTCGATGTCGTCTTCCTCATCCCCGTCGCCCTCGTCTATGACCGCGCCGGATTCGCCATCCGTGACCTCGTCGAACTCTTCATCTTCGTCGGTATCCTCTCACTCGTCATCGTCTACGCCTGGAAAAAACACTTCTTCGAATGGCACAGGAAACAGACAACCCAATAGGCGCCTCGGAAATCCCACCCGAGTGCTCGTCCATCGTCCGCTTCGCCAAACTGGACGACCTCCTCAACCTCGGACGCGCCAACTCGCTCTGGCCCCTCACGTTCGGCCTCGCCTGCTGCGCCATCGAAATGATGGCCGCCGGCGCCTCCCGCTTCGATATCTCCCGCTTCGGCGCCGAAGTCTTCCGCCCCTCCCCACGTCAGGCCGATGTCATGATCGTCGCAGGCACGGTCAATAAGAAGATGGCCCAGGCCGTCAAAACGCTCTACGACCAAATGCCCGAACCCAAATGGGTCATCGCCATGGGCAACTGCGCCATCTCCGGCGGACCCTTCGTCTTCCCCGGCCAATACGCCGTCGTCGAAGGCGTCGATAAACTCTTCCCCGTCGATGTCTTCGTCCCCGGTTGCCCCCCACGCCCCGAAGCCCTCATCGAAGGCATCCTCACGCTCGAAGAAAAAATCACCGGTAAACGCCGTTGGCCTAGGGTAAAGCCGGAATGAATACTCCCATCGATCAACTCCACGGAGCCCTCATGCGCCTCCTCCAACCCAGCACCCCCAACCGGGTCGCACCCCCATCCCCGCCCCCCCCTCCACCCGCGGAGGCGGCCGCTGACACCAGCGCCGACTCCGCCACACCCCCAGCCGCCACAGAACCACCCCCCCCACCCGTCCCCTGCCAAATCACCGAATTCAAAAATCGCGGTATCCACCTCGATGCCACCGTCACGCCTGAACAACTCCTCGACACAGTCCGCTTCCTCGATGCAGAAGGCTTCTCCATCGATACGGTCACCGGAGTAGACTGGATCGCCGATAACCAAATGGAAGTCGTCTATGACTTCTTCCACCCCACCTCCCCGGCCCGCATCGCCGTCCGCACCCGCGTCCCCCGCGACAACCCCGTCGTCCCGAGCATCCATACGATCTTCCCCGGCGCCAATTGGCACGAACGCGAAACCCACGACTTCTTCGGGATCCGCTTCACCGGACACCCCGACCTCTCACCCCTCCTCCTCCCCGAGGATTGTGACTACCACCCCCTGCGAAAGGACTTCACCGGTGCAGCTTGAAACCACAGCCAGCTCGGTACCCGACGCCCAGGGACGGGAAACGTTCGTCATTAATCTCGGGCCCCAACACCCCGCCACCCACGGCGTCCTCCGCGTCAAGCTCACCATGGACGGGGAATACATCCTCAGAGCGGAACCCGTCCCCGGTTATATCCACCGGATGCACGAAAAAATGGGCGAAAACCGCTCCTACGCCAAATACCTGCCCAATACCAGCCGCGTCGATTACCTCTCCGCCATGACCTATACCCACGCCTGGGTCGGCGTGGTCGAACGGGCCGCCGGTATCGAAGTCCCCCCGCGCGCCGAATACATCCGTGTCATTACCTCGGAACTCAACCGCATCTCCTCCCACCTGGTCTGGTTCGGTGCCTTCCTCCTCGACCTCGGCGGATTCACCCCGCTCCTCTACGCCTTCGATGACAGAGAGAAGATTCTCGACCTCCTCGAGGCGATCACCGGCGCCCGCCTCACCTACTGCTACTACCGCTTCGGAGGACTCTACAACGACGTCGATGACAACTTCCTCACCGGCACCCGCGAGTTCTGCCGCTACATGCGCCCACGACTCGACATGTACCGCCAGCTCGTCACCGGCAATATCATCCTCCGTAAACGCCTCGAGGGTATCGGCCCCATCCCAGCCGAAATGTGCCGACGCTACGGCGCCACCGGCCCCGTCATCCGCGGCGCCGGCATCCCTTACGACGTCCGCCGCGCCGAACCCTACTCGGTCTATCCCAACCTCGACTTCATCGTCCCCACTTACCCGGAAGCCGATTGCATGGCCCGTTACCTCGTCCGCATGGTCGAAATCGAACAAAGCCTCCGCATCATCGAACAAGCCCTCGACCAACTCCCCGATGGCCCCTTCCAAACAAAAGTCCCCAAGGTCGTCAAACTACCCCCCGGCGATTACTGCTACGCGGTCGAAGCCGCCCGCGGCCGCCTCATGATCCGCGTCGTCAGCGACGGAAAAGACATCCCCTACCGCGTTAAACTCCGCACCCCCTGCTTCGCCAATCTCACGCTCTACGAAGAAGCCACCCAGGGCATGATGCTCCCCGATGCCCTCGCCGTCATGGGTAGCCTCGACCTCGTCATCCCAGATATCGACCGCTAATCCCCAACCAACGTGCAAATCCCCGAACCATTCCGACTGCTCACCTACGTCGCCGGCATCATGGCCTTCGTCGGCCTCAACGCCGCCTACCTGGTCTGGGTCGAACGCAAGGGCGCCGGCCGCTTCCAACGCCGCCCCGGCCCCACCGAAGTCGGACCCGCCGGACTCCTCCAACCCATCGCCGACGCCCTCAAACTCCTCTCCAAACAGGTACTCGTCCCGCCCGATGCCGACCGCACGCTGTTCCGCCTCGCCCCCGTCCTGGTCATGGCCCCCGCCCTCATGTGCCTCGCCGTCCTCCCCTTCAGCGAAAACCTCGGCGCCCGCGATATCAATATCAGCCTGATCCTCGTCTTCGCCTTCGGTTCCATCAATGTCCTCGCCCTCATGCTCGGCGGCTGGGCCTCACGCAATAAATACGCCATCATCTCCGCCGCCCGCGTGGTCTCCCAGGACGTCGCCTACGAAATCCCCATGCTTCTCGTCGTCCTCACGGTGCTCATGATCACCGGCACCACCGACCTCCGCGAAATCGTCGACCAACAAGCCGGCGGCTTCTGGAAATGGAACCTCTTCAACCTGCTCGCCAACCCCCTGATGCCCGTCACGTTCGTCATCTTCTATACCTGCATGCTCGCTGAAACCAACCGCGCACCCTTCGATATGGCGGAAGCAGAATCGGAACTCGTCGCCGGCGCCTTCACGGAATATGCCGGCATGGGCTTCGGTGTCTTCTTCATGGCCGAATACGCCAATATCGTCGTGGGTTGCTCGATAGCGACCATCCTCTTCCTCGGCGGCTGGCAAAGCCCCATCGGCTACTTCGACGGAGTCTGGTGGTTCCTCATCAAACTCTACTTCCTCATCTTTACGGTGGTCTGGGTCCGCTGGACCTTCCCCCGCACCCAGTTCTACCGCCTGCTGAACCTGTCCTGGAAAATCCTCATCCCCATCTCGCTCGGAACTCTGCTGCTCACCGGCGTGATGCTCAAAGTGTTCTAATCACCATGAAACAAGCCATCAAAGACCTGGTCGGTGGATTCGTCAGCCTCCTCGTAGGCATGCGCATCACGATCCAACAGTTCTTCAAAAAACAGGTCACAGTCCATTACCCCCACGAAACCCTCCCCATCCCCAGCCGCTACCGCGGCCACGTGGTCCTGGTTAATGATCCCGAAACCGGCAAATCCCTCTGCATCGCCTGCAAATCCTGCCAAAAAGCCTGCCCCAGCGAATGTATCGTGGTCGATGGCATCAAACGCGAAGGGGAAAAACGCAAGTCCGTCACGGACTTCAAACTCGACTTCACAAAATGCAGCCTCTGCGGCTCCTGCGTCGAAGTGTGCCCCGTGGAAGCCCTCGCGTTCTCCAAGGAATATAACCTCGCCAGCACCAGTAAGGACAATTTCTACCAGATCGACCTCGTCAAACGCAGCGAACCCACCAGCACGACCGAATGAATACGTTCCCCGCGTCAGGACTCCTCATCACGCTCGCATTCGGCCTCGCCGTCCTCGGCACTGTCGCCGGCGCCCTGCTCGCCGTCTCCACCCGACGCCTGATCCACAGCGTCTGCGGCCTCGCCCTCTGCTCCTTCGGCCTCGCCGGCCTCTACTACTTCCTCCATAGCCCCTTCCTCGCCCTCATGGAAATCCTCATCTATGTCGGCGCAGTCTGCGTCACGGTCATCTTCGCGGTCATGCTCGCCGAACCCGATGAACCCAAGGACGATCCCGGAACCAAAACCGCCTCCCTCGCCTGGGGCGCCATCGCCCTCATCATCGCCGCCGGCGCCTGCTACGGCCTCACCCGCCTCGGCCTCCAACACCCCTGGACACCCATCACCACACCCGAATCGCTCGGCACTCTCCGCGACCTCGGCATCTCACTCCTCACCACCTACAGCCTCGCCTTCGAAACAATCTCACTCGTGCTCCTGGTCGCCATCCTCGGCGCCCTCGTAATCGCACGCTACGGACGCACTAAACCCTAATGGAACCGCTCCACCAACAACCCACGGTCTACCTCGCCGTCGCGGCGTTCCTCTTCGCCACCGGTGTCTTCGGCCTGCTCCGACGTAAAACGCTCGTCGGCATGCTCATCGCCGGCGAACTCATCTTCGCCGCCGCCTCCCTCAATTTCATGGCGCTCAACCGCTTCATGGCCCCCGACCGAACCATCGGCCAAATCGCCGTCCTCTTTATCCTCGGCCTCGCCGCCGCCGAAGTCTGTATCGCCCTCAGTATCGTCATCGCCGTCTACCGGAATTACCGCTCCATCAGCACGAAGTCACTGTCCGATCTCAATGGGTAACGCATGGAACCTCCCGTAACAGATATCCGCCTCCTGCTCGCCATCCTGGCCCCGCTCGCCGGCGCCGGCCTCGTCATGGCCACCGGACGTAAACCCAACCTCCGCGAAGCCGTCTCATTCCTCGCCGCCGCAACGCTGTTCGGTATCACGGCCTCGCTCATCCCCACGATACGCAACGGCACCACCCTCCATTACACGGTGTTCGAAATGCTCCCCGGCCTCAGCATCTCGCTCCGGGCCGACGCCCTGAGCATGCTGTTCGCAGTCGCCGCTTCCTTCCTCTGGATGATCACGGTGTTCTACTCCGCCGGCTATATGCGCGGCCTCAAGGAACACGCCCAAACCCGCTTCAATACCTGCTTCGCCCTCGCCCTCTTCGGCGCCATCGGCTGCGCCTTCTCCGATAACCTGCTCACACTCTACCTCTTCTACGAAATCGTCAGTGTCACCACCTACCCGCTGGTCGCCCATCACCAGGACAAGGAAGGCTACGAAGGCGCCCAGAAATACATGATCTACCTCACCACCACAGCCAAGGGCCTCATCTTCCCCGCCATGGTGCTCATCTATGTCCTCAGTGGCTCACTCGATTTCGCCCAAAACGCCCAAACGGGCATCATCCCTCCCACTGTCCACCACGGCCTGATCACCGCACTCTACATCGCCTGTATCCTCGGCTTCGCCAAAAATGGCATCATGCCCCTCCACCACTGGCTCCCCGGTGCCATGGTCGCCCCCACCCCGGTCAGTGCCCTCCTCCACGCAGTCGCCGTGGTCAAGGTCGGCGTCTTCTCCACAGTCCGCGTCATGCTCTATGTCTTCGGTATCGACCTCATGCATGACCTCAATCTCGGCCTCCCCACGGCCTACTTCGTCTCGTTCACCATCATCATGGCCTCAGTCATCGCCCTCAGTAAGGATAACCTCAAGGCCCGACTCGCCTACTCCACGGTCAGCCAGCTCTCCTATATCATCCTCGGCGTAGCCCTGCTCACTCCCCACGGCGTCGAAGGCGGCCTAGTCCATATCGCCAATCACGCATTCTCCAAAATCACCCTCTTCTTCTGCGCCGGCGCCATCTACGTCGCCACCCATAAAAAGAATATCTCGGAAATGCACGGACTCGGACGTGCCATGCCATGGACGTTCGGAGCGTTCGGCATCGCCGCTCTCTCCATGATCGGCGCACCCCCGGTAGCCGGCTTCATCACGAAATGGTATCTGCTCATCGGAGCCATCGATGCCCGCTCCATCCTCATCATCATCGTCCTCATCTCCAGCACGCTGCTCAATGCCGCCTACTTCGCCCCAGTCGTCTACCAGGGCTTCTTCGGAAAACCCCACCCCGCGGATACCAAACATCAGTACCGCGAGGCCCCGGCCGCCATGGTCATCCCCCTCACGCTCACGGCCGTCATCTCGGTCATCATCGGTATCTATCCCGACTTTTTCATGAATTTCGCCCGCCAACTCTTCCCATGACCTCACACCCCCAATTCAACCGACCGCCAATGCCCGCCCATCACGATCAACCATGAAGCTCGTCCAACTTATCCAGTTCCTGCGTAACCACCTCAAGACGGTGATCCGGATCTCCCTCGCCGCCCTCGTCATCCTGGTCGTGCTCGATGCCATCCCGGGCGTCGTCGATAAGGAACACGCCCACACCAGCGCAGAACATTGGCCCGCCTTCTGGTCCGTCTTCGGCTTCATCGCCTGCGTCCTCATCATCATCGCCTCAAAAGCCTTCGGACACGCCGGCATCATGCAAAGGGAGGACTACTATGATCGGTGATTTCTGGCTCCACCCCGCACTGCTCATGATCCTCGGCGGACTGGTCCTGCCGCTGCTCCCCGCCGCCCTCAAGCGACCCTGGCTCATCGCCATCCCCCTCCTCACGTTCCTCCACGTCTGGCGTATGCCCGCCGGCGGGGGCCTCTTCGGCCAGGTCGAATTCCTCGAATGGACGCTCACGTTCGGCCGAGTCGATGCCCTCAGCCAGGTCTTCGCCTACATCATGTCGCTCATGGCGATCATCGCCACGCTCTATGGTCTGCACGTCAAGGAAGATACCCAGCACCTCGCCGCCTGGACCTACGTCGGCGGATCCCTCGGCGCCATCTACGCCGGCGACCTCCTCACGCTCTTCGTGTTCTGGGAACTCATGGCCCTCTCCTCGGCATTCCTCATCTGGTTCCGCCGTCGCCCCCAATCCACCGCCGCAGGCTTCCGCTACCTGCTCGTCCATATGGCCGGCGGCGTCATCCTCCTCGCCGGTATCATCCTCCACTACGGCACCACCCAAAGCCTCGCGTTCGATAGCTTCGACGTCCATCACCCCACCGCCGCCGCCTACCTGGTCATGACCGGCTTCATCCTCAACGCAGCCGTGCCACCCCTCCACGCCTGGCTGCCCGATGCCTACGGCGAAGCCACGTTCAACGGCTCGGTGTTCATGTGCGCGTTCACCACCAAAACCGCCGTCTACGCTCTCTGCCGGGGATTCGCCGGCATGGAAATCCTCGTCCCCCTCGGCGTCGCCATGGCCCTCTACGGCGTAGTCTACGCCGTGCTCGAAAACGACGCCCGCCGCCTCCTCGCCTACCATATCGTCAGCCAGGTCGGCTATATGGTCGCCGGTGTCGGCATCGGCACCCAGCTCGCCATCAATGGCGCCTGCGCCCACGCCTTCGCCCATATCCTCTACAAAGGCCTGCTCTTCATGGGCACCGGCTCGGTCCTCCATATGACCGGCCGATCCAAGTTCACCGATCTCGGCGGCCTCTGGCAGAAAATGCCCTGGACGTTCGTCTTCACGCTCATCGGCGGCCTCTCGATCTCCGCCTTCCCCCTCTTCAGCGGCTTCGTCAGCAAATCCATGATCGTCGCCGCCGGATTCGAACACCACCACACGACCGCCGCCTTCCTGCTCATGCTAGCCTCCGCCGGAACGTTTCTCCACACCGGCCTCAAGGTCCCCTACTTCATCTGGTTCGGTAAACGGAACTGCAGCGAAACCACCTGGAACGCCGCCAAGGAACCACCCTGGAATATGATGGCCGCCATGGCCATCGCCGCGTTCCTCTGTATCTTCATCGGGGTCTACACCCCCTACCTCTATGATATGCTCCCGAACCAAGACGTAGAATACCACCCCTACACGTCCTACCACGTCTCGGAAACGCTCCAGGTCCTCCTGTTCACTGCCCTCGGCTTCTTCCTGCTCCTCAAGAAACTCGAGCCGGAAGCCAAAATCAGCCTCGACCTCGACTGGTTTTACCGCAAAGGCGGACAAGCCTTCCTGTGGCTGGCCCGTAAACCCATCCAGTGGATCGATTCGCTGGTCGGTGAAATCTACCGCGCCGGAGGCCTCAGCCCCCTCATGCGCTCCTCCCGCACCGCCGGCCTGTTCGATAACCGCATCATCGATGGCGTGGTCGATGGCGTAGCCCTCACGGTCGGCCGCATTGGCAACCAACTCCGCACTCTCCAACGCGGCAGCCTCCAGGAAAACCTCACTCTCGCCTTCGCCGTCGGCATCATCCTCCTCTTCGCCTGGCTCGTGCTCTAAACGCTCTACCATGACTGAACTCATACCATCCAACGACCTCCCCTGGCTGAGCCTCCTGATCTTCAGCCCCCTGGTCGCCGCCCTCATCACGGCCCTGCTGCCAAGCGAAAATGCCCAGCGCTGGTGGACGTTCGCCGCCACCACCGCCATCGCCATCCTGTCCCTCCCCCTCTACTCCCGCTTCAACCTGGAAACCCCCAAGTTCCAGTTCGCTGAACATCACGCCTGGATCCCCTCCCTCCACGTCAGTTATACGCTCGGTATCGACGGCATCAGCCTCCTCCTCGTCCTGCTCACGACGCTGATCATGCCCCTCTGCGTCTCCGCCTCCTGGCGCTATATCCAAACCCGTATCAAGGAATTCCTCGTCTGCCTCCTCATCATGGAAAGCGCCATGGTCGGAGTCTTCTGTGCCCTCGATTTCGTCCTCTTCTTCGTCTTCTGGGAAGCCATGCTCATCCCCATGGCCCTCCTCATCGGTATCTGGGGCGGACCACGCAAGGTCTACGCCGCCCTCAAGTTCTTCATCTATACGATGGCCGGATCCATCTTCCTCCTGGTCGCCATCATCGCTCTCTTCCTAAAACAGGGAACCTTCTACATCCCCCACCTCATGGGCGGTGACTACTCGAATACGTTCCAGGCCTGGATCTTCGTCGCATTCGCCCTCTCGTTCGCCATCAAGGTCCCCATGTTCCCCTTCCATACCTGGCTCCCGGCCGCCCACGTGGAAGCCCCCACCGCCGGAAGCGTGATCCTCGCCAGTGTCCTCCTCAAAATGGGCACCTACGGCTTCCTCCGCTTCTGCCTCCCCATCACCCCCTACGCCACCTACCTCTTCACACCTGTCATGATCGGTCTCTCGCTCACCGCCATCGTCTATGGCGGCCTCACGGCCCTCGCCCAGTCCGACCTGAAAAAGCTCGTCGCCTACTCCAGCGTGGGCCACATGGGCTTCGCCACGCTCGGAATCTTCGCCCTCAATAAGGACGGCATCGAAGGTTCCATCCTGGTCATGGTCAACCACGGCGTCACCACCGGCGCACTCTTCATCCTCGTCGGCATGATCTATGAACGTCTCCATACCCGCGAACTCGATAAAGCCGCCGGCATGGGCCAGAAAATGCCCGTCTTCGCCGCCTTCGCCGGCGTCTTCGCCCTCTCCTCCATGGCCTTCCCCGGAACCAATAGCTTCATCGGCGAATTCCTCGTCCTCGCCGGCGGGTTCGCCTGGTCCAAAACCTGGATGCTCATAGCCATCCCCGGAGTGGTGCTCGCCGCCGCCTACATGCTCCGCATGCTCCAGCGTATCGCCTACGGCGGCACCAATAACCCCAAACACGCCGGTATCCTCGACCTCAATAGCCGCGAAATCCTCACGCTCCTGCCTCTCCTGGTCTTCGTGTTCTGGATCGGCCTCAAACCCGCCCCCTTCACCCGCGTCATGCACGCCACGGTCCAAAACCTCATGGAACATGTAGTCACGGGCGCAGGCGTCGGACAACTCGACGCCCGACATTCCCCAACTCCAGCCCCACCCTCAAATCCACCCCAGCTGGCCGCACAACCCACCCAGACACGCTAAACCACTATGGCCTTCCTACCCGAACTCACGCTCCTCGCCGGCGCCCTCGTCCTCTTCATTATCGCCCTCGGCGAAAATGAAGGCCGCGCCGCCAAAAACGCCGCCTGGATCATCGCCGCCGCCACAATCGCCACCAGCCTCGCCAGCCTCGGCCAGCACGACACGCTCTTCAATGGCGCCTACCGCGTCGACGCCTTCTCGCAATGGCTCAAACTCGCCCTCAGTATCGGCTTCTTCCTGGTCGTCTGGCTCAGCGGTGAACTCCCCGATATCCGCGAGGACGCCAAACCGGAATACTTCCTCTTCATGACGGTCAGTGCCACCGGCCTCTTCCTCCTCGTCAGCTCCATCGACCTCATCACGCTCATCGTCTCTCTCGAACTCTCCTCCTTCCCCCTCTACTTCCTCATCCCCATGCGCCGGGAACGCGAACACCAGCGCTCCCAAATGGAATCCGCCATCAAATATATGATGTTCGGCGTAGCCGCCAACGGCACCATGCTCTTCGGACTCAGCTACCTCTACGGCATCACCGGATCCACCTCGATCCCCGTCATGATGGAAAAGCTCCAACCCGTCCTCTCCACACCCCTGGCCACAGCCGGACTCGCCATGCTCTTCGCCGGCCTCTTCTATAAACTCGCCATCTTCCCCTTCCACTTCTGGACACCCGACGTCTACCAGGGCGGCTCCAATGAAACCGCCGGCCTCATCGCTTCCCTCCCCAAACTCGGCGCCATCGCCGTCCTCGTGCGCCTGGTCTCACTCGCCTCCCCCCAACACGAAACCATCATCACTCTCCTCTCCTGCCTCGCCATCGGCTCCATGGCCTACGGCAACCTCATCGCCCTCGCCCAAACAGACTTCAAACGCCTCCTCGGCTTCTCCGGCATCGCCCACGCCGGCTACGCCCTGGTCGGCTTCGTCGCCATGGATTCCGCCGGCTTCACCGCCTCGCTCTACTACATCACCAGCTACGTCCTCATGGTCCTCGCCTGCTTCGTCGTCATCTCCCGCGTGTCCCGCAACGGAACCAACCTCGCCATCAACGACCTCGCCGGACTCCACCGCCGCTCCCCTTTGCTGGCCGTAACACTCCTGGTCGGCGTCTTCGCCCTCGCCGGCCTGCCACCCTTCCCCGGCTTCATCGGCAAACTGGCCCTCCTTAAGGCCGCCCTCAATCAAGGCCACACCGCCCTCGTCATCATCACCGTAGTCAACGCCGCAATCGCCATCTATTACTACCTCTCCATCATCCGGGAAGCCTACTTCCGTAACGGTGAAAACCTCCCCACCATCCACATCTGCACCCGTACCCGCCTGCTCTGCACCATCCTGATCCTCGCCATCCTCACGCTAGGCCTCGCCCCCAACACCCTCCTCGATACCATCTCATCCTCCCTCGCCGGCATCGACTCTGCCGCCCCAGCAATCGCAAGCCTCAGGTAAGTCGCATTCCCGCACCTGGCGCACCCGAACACCCCCTCCGGGCGGGCAACCACCACGTTCGAACACCCCATTCCGCCAGTTGACCAAGATGTTCACGATTCGCCCCAAGGTTGCCACACTCCGATTGCATCAATTCCTCAATGCAATTTGCGACCACCAAGCCAAGACACAACACACGCCTCGGTTTCACTCTCATCGAGTTATTGGTGGTAATTGCCATCATAGCAATACTGGCCGGCATGCTCCTCCCCGCTCTCAGTAAGGCAAAGACCAAAGCCCAGGGCATTCGATGCCTGAATAATCTTAGGCAACTGGGAACCTCCTGGGTAATGTACACCTTGGACTACGAGGACCAGATGCCCCCAAATAACGGAAACAATCAGGCCGGATACCAGCCCGGCTTGAGCGAAACCTACCCGATGACTTGGGTCGCTGGATCGCTAGCCAGATACTCCACTCCCGACAACACAAATACCACGTTCCTGATGCGCAGCCACCTCTGGCCCTATCACCAAAACTACGCCGTCTGGCGCTGCCCTGGTGACCGCAGTATGTCCGCCCAGGACGGAGTAAACTATCCCCGTGTGAGAAGTGTCTCCATGAATAGCTGGCTGAACACGGACCGAACCGATTACAACCCGGGCAAAAAATACCGGATCTACCATAAGGCCTCCGAACTCAACGACCCCGGCCCATCCCAAATCTGGGTGCTCATCGATGAACGCGAGGACAGCATCAACGATGGCTTCTTCCTCGTAGATATGATCGGCTACCCCGACCAGCCTGAAAAACAATTCATGTACGATGTCCCTGCCAGTTATCACGGCGGCTCTGGAGCACTCAACTTCGCCGACGGCCACTCGGAGATCCATCCTTGGCGCGATCCCCGAACCAAACCACCCCTGACCGCCAATTCATCAGCCCAGCACCTCGTGACTCCAAACAATCCCGATATGACTTGGCTCCAAAGCCACAGCTCTACTCTTCGCTAGGACAACAAGACCGCCGGCAAGTCTGCACGCAAGCCCCCTTGACCCCTGTTCTGAACGCATGGGGTGATCGACCAAGCACCCCGGCAGACAGTTCATTCTCGGCCCTCTCCCGGCGCCCGGATGTGTCCCAACCACGTCGCCCTCCCTCCGAAGACTTGCCCTCGTCAACCCACTTCCGTAGCCTCCACCTCATGCACCGCAGCTCTCTCCTCGCCACAGCTTTGGCCTTAGCCCTCTGCTCCTGCCGCACCCCACACCAGCCCTCCCCATCCCACCAGGCCGACGTCGTGGTCTACGGCGGCACCTCCGCCGGGGTCATCGCCGCGGTCCAAACCGCCCGCCTCGGTAAATCGGTCATCCTCGTCTGTCCTGAGACCCACCTCGGCGGGCTGTCATCAGGCGGACTAGGCTGGACAGATACCGGGAACAAAGCCGTCATCGGCGGACTCGCCCGGGAATTCTACCACCGCGTCTGGCAACACTATGACCAGCCCGAAGCGTGGAAATGGCAAGCCAGGGAAGACTACGGCAACCGCGGCCAGGGCACACCCGCCATGGACGGCGCCAACCGCACCATGTGGATCTTTGAACCCCACGTGGCCGAAAAGATCTTCGAAGACCTGCTCAGGGAGGAAGCCATCGAAGTTCATCGCGATGCCTGGCTCAACCGCGAAACCGGGGTTCACCTGCACAGCGACAAACGGATCCAGTCCATACAAACCCTGGATGGCACCACCTACACCGGCCGGGTGTTCATCGACGCCACCTACGAAGGCGACCTGATGGCCGCAGCAGGTGTCCCCTACCACGTCGGCCGCGAAGCCAATAGCACCTACAACGAAAATTGGAACGGGGTCCAGGTAGGCGTCCTCCATCACGGGCATAACTTCAAGAAACCCGTCGACCCCTACCGCATCCCCGGAGACCCTACCAGCGGCCTCCTGCCCCTCATCTCACCTGAACCCCCGGGAACCAAAGGCGAAGCCGATCACCGCCTGCAGGCCTACTGCTACCGGATGTGCCTCTCACGCCACCCCGATAACCGCATACCTTTCCCCAAACCAGCCAACTACGACCCCGATCGCTATGAACTGCTCGCCCGCGTCTTCGCCACCGGATGGCGTGAAACGTTCGAGAAATTCGACCCCGTTCCCAACCTGAAAACGGACACCAACAACCACGGGCCCGTCAGCACCGACAACATCGGCATGAATTACGATTACCCCGAAGCCTCCTACACACGCCGAAAAGAAATCCTCCAAGAACACACCGACTACCAACAGGGCCTGATGTACTTCCTCGCTAATGACCCGAGAGTCCCCGAGGAAGTCCGTCAGGAAATGAGCCAGTGGGGCCTGGCGGCCGATGAGTTCGTCGACAACAACCACTGGCCGCACCAGATCTACGTCCGCGAAGCCCGGCGCATGCTGGGTCTCGAGGTCATGACAGAACATGAAGTCCTGGGACGCAGGGAGGTAACAGACTCCATAGGTATGGGCTCGTACGTGCTCGACTCCCACAACGCCCAACGCTACGTCACCCCCGAAGGCCACGTGCAAAACGAAGGCGACATCGGCGTCGGAGTCCCCGAACCCTACCGCGTCGGCTACTCCTCAATCATCCCCCGTAAAGCCGACTGCCAAAACCTGCTCGTCCCCGTCTGCATCTCGAGTTCACACATCGCCTTCGGATCCATCCGGATGGAACCGGTCTTCATGATCCTCGCCCAAAGCGCCGCCACCGCCGCAGCCCAAGCCATCGAACAAAACCAAGCCGTCCAGGACGTCGACTACTCAACACTGCGTGAACAACTTCTCCGGGACAACCAACGGCTCTAAATCACCTCAACGCCGCAATCTCTGACGCTAGGCTTTCCTCAAAACCCCCAGCGCAACATCGTCAACAAACCCCGGCGCAGTCAACTCAAGGTCACCACTCGAGTGGTTCAATTCCTGTCGCTCCAGCACCCTACCCTCCCTCGTCTCCACCCAATCCACTTGATATCGGCCCGCAGGGAGCACCAGCCGCAACTTCACCGCTCCCTTCTCAAATAACCTCTCCGGACTCTTCTCCGGAGCGTCCGTGCGCCGCAAATACACCGCATAGGCCTTGCCCGGCTCCGCAAGTACCCGCGCACTTACACCATCCGGCCCAATGGACCGCACAACATCCGCTGCAGGCCGCATCGCTATGAAATCAAAGCCGCGGATGAAATCCCCCAATGCTTTCATGGATCTGCGAAACACCCGGTTGCCCCCACCAGGCGCAGTCGGCGGAGTAACAAAAGTCCCATCCTCGTGCCCAACTACAAAAGAATAATCCAAGTTGTTATACAACCCGCCTCCGGCCATCACAAAATCCCAGCCCTCCAGCCGGTAAGGAACATCGTTCGTTCCGCGAAAGCCGGTCTCATCATCCCCAATCACCCGCCCCAAACCGTAGTTCATCCCAACGGTCACCGGCGGGCTCGCATAATGGAAATTCAGAATCGATACCGCAGGATGTGGCGACTCCACCTTCGCACTGCCATTCGCGATGTTCTGCGCAATGAGCTTCGGCCCAGCATGACCCTTCTGCGCATCCACAATCACCTCCGCAATCCGATGCTGCCACTCCAAGGACACGCCTCCAAAATAGGGCTCGTTGCAAATCTCATAGAAGAAGTTGTCGAAATCACGCAGCTCCTCCACAAACTTCCGAACCATCCGCTCCTGAATCCCCAGCAAGCCCGCATGACGATCCATCGTATACACATCGGTCCGCGCCAATTCAGCGGTGCCATTGATGTTGTTGCGGCGGTTCAGCGGACTCAAGGCCCACTGCTCCTCACCGTAGAACGGACAAAACAAGACAACCTCCACCACAATACCCTGTCGGCCCGCCTCCCGTAGAAAACCCTTCAGCCGCGCAAAATACTCCTGATCCCACTGCTCCAGATCAAACTTGTTCCCCCCACCCGCATACCCCAGCTCGCTACTCCTTGCCCATGGCGCCAAAAACCGCTCGCCATCGGGCGCCAAAGTATTCCGCGGTATGTTAAACGCCCCCAATGGCTCAACATAAGCCCCTCCCGTGAAAATCCGGGTGTAGTTCATCCCGTCCGCCGCCAACGCCCCCAGGTACCTCACGTAATCAAAATCGGAGTTCAACACCCCCCCATAGTGCTCTCCAGATGTGACCAGTATGGTCGGCTCCCCACGCCAAAGAAAGTAATGCGGATTGTCCGGATGCAGCCGGATCGGAGCAGCTGCCACCAGGACACAAGCAAACAGCTGAACGAAAGAAACAACTCCTCGGAGGAACCATGAGTGTCGGGACATGCTCCTCTTTACACCCGCTGCCCCCGCTTGAAAAGCATGCAGTCCATCCCCCAAAAACACCCAAAAATTAGTCCGCCCTCAGCGATGCGATGAACCCACCAGCTCATGCAGACTTCCCACCCCCTCGACCTCAAGTCTCGACTTCAAACCGTTCACCAAATCCCTCACCAACCACGGGCCTTCATAAACCAACCCAGAGTAAACCTGCAGTAAGGTAGCCCCCGCACACACCTTCTCCCATGCATCCTCCACGGAGAAAATTCCACCCACACCCACAATCGGAACACGACCCGCCGTCTGCCGATACAAGTGCGCAATCACCTCCGTGCTCCGCGCCCGTAAAGGACGCCCACTTAACCCTCCCGCCTCTCCGTAAACCACTCTCGCCTTCGCATCCGCCGTCTCGGGACGTTGTATGGTCGTGTTCGTCGCCACTAAACCCGCCACCTCTCGCGCCTCCAGCAAACCCACAATCTCGTCCAAGGCGTCAAACGTCAGGTCCGGCGCAACCTTCACCAGAATCGGCCTCCGCTCTCCCTTCGCATTCTCCTCCTGCAATGCCGCCAGTATCTCATCCAACGCCGCCTTATCCTGCAACTTCCGAAGATTCGGCGTGTTCGGCGAACTCACGTTCACCACCACAAAATCCACCAGATCCCGCACTAAACGAAATGAATAGCAGTAGTCCTCCGCTGCCCGCTCAAGTGGCGTTACCTTCGACTTGCCCAGATTCATCCCCACCGGATGCCCCGGCCACTGCCCCGCATCACGCCACTCCCGCAGCTTCCCCGCCACCTTGTCCGCACCCGGATTGTTGAAACCCATCCGGTTCACTATCGCCTCGTCCGCCACAGCTCGAAACACCCGCGGCCGGTCATTCCCCGGTTGACCATGCTGCGTCACCCCACCCAACTCCACATGCCCAAACCCCATCGCCTCCCAAGCCGGAACCGCCTCCGCAATCTTGTCCATCCCCGCCGCCAACCCTATCGGATTCGGAAACCTCAAACCCCAGCACTCCACCGGTAAAGCCTCAGCCCGACACAAGGCCGACAACCCCCACTTCGCCCAGCCATGACGGCTAACAAATCCCAACCCGTGAATCGTCCGGTCATGAACCACCTCAGGGTTCTGTCGAAAAAGGATAGGCCGAGCCAAGTTGCGGTAGAGCCATCGCATCCGGCAAAGTCTCCCGACACCCTACCCGCGTGTCCAGATTCGAAATCAAAACCCACCCATCCCTCAGCGAATGCCAGCCAGCCTTTCCGACCACACCCGATACAGCTCCACCGTAGCCCGAACATCCCTCAAACAATACTCCGCAATCTCCCGATACCTCCCGTCCTCCATCAACCGCCCCACATCCATCCCCGAAATCCCCTCGCTCTTCGGCGAGACAATTCCAAATGCCTTGCAGTAAAAATCCAGATTGAACCGCCGCGCCGCACCATCCCGGCCACTCACATTGTAAAAGGTCAACTGCTCCGCCAAATCACAGTGCGGATCACATTGAAATCGATACCCCAACCAGTCCTTCCGTGTAATCGGCACGTTCAACAATGCAGAACGCAAATAGATGAACGGCACATCAAAACCCCGCCCATTAAAGGTCACCACACGGTCAAACCTCGATGCCGCCGTCCAAAACGTCGTCAATAACTCCACCTCGTCCGGACAAGGCACAAATTGAACCTGACCCCCACCGCCACCCACAGGCGGCTCCTCCTCAAAATCATCCGCCAGGTAAACCACCTGACCTCCTCCCGAATCCGCATTCACCATCGCAATACAAACCACCTGCGACGTCAGCGGATACAAACTCATCTGCTGCTTCAACTCCCCTCGCCTTGCCTCCTGGGCCTCAGGCGTCGGCTGCCTCGCAGCATCACGAAACAAATACTCCTGCTGCACCTCGTCA
This sequence comes from Verrucomicrobiota bacterium, assembly GCA_046047235.1. GTDB lineage: Bacteria > Verrucomicrobiota > Verrucomicrobiia > Limisphaerales > JAHDYP01 > JBMTVN01. The sequence continues at coordinate 27,404 of JBJOII010000036.1, forward strand.
AACGCCTCAACCGGCATCGCCGAGGTCTCAATGTCAAATACCAGCGTGGACTTCGACACAATCTGAAAACTTCAGGGGTACAAAAAGCCAGGATGGCGGTCCTGGGGTTGGTATACAGGACACGCCATCCTGAGTTTCAACTATCGGAAGTAGAGGTTACTTCTTCTTTGCAACCTTCTTGGCAGCCTTCTTGGCCGGAGCTTTCGCGGCAGCCTTCTTGGCCGGAGCCTTCTTCGCTACCTTCTTGGCGGGAGCCTTCGCAGCAGCTTTCTTGGCCGGAGCCTTCTTCGCTACCTTCTTGGCAGGCGCCTTGGCAGCAGCCTTCTTGGGAGCCGCCTTCTTCTTAGCAACCTTTTTCTTTGCGGGCACTTGATGTCACCTCCGTTCCAATTGTTTGATGGTTTGGGGGAAGATGCCGCCAGTCACATCATCATGTGTTCTATGTTCACAATTTGCGTGACTATCTCTGGGCATCTGACGAAGACATTTAACAAAACTTTTCATACTGACTAGTCTTTTCTTCGCACCATCTCCGTTTGTCCCTCACCAAATCTTCCTTCAAACCGCACCACTCGCACGCTACCTTGCCCGCGCATGGCCAAAGAAACGCAACTCACACCCATGATGCTGCAGTACCAACGCATCAAAAGCGAGTTGCCTCGCGATGCACTGCTCCTCTTCCGCCTCGGTGACTTCTACGAGATGTTCTTCGATGATGCACGCGGCGGCGCGTCAATCCTCAACGTCGCACTCACGAAACGCGGCAGCACACCCATGTGCGGAATCCCCTTCCACGCCGCAGATTCCTACATCGCTCGCCTCCTCCGCGCCGGAAAGAAGGTCGCCATCTGTGACCAAGTCGAGGAACCCAAACCCGGCCAGCTCGTCAAACGCGCCGTCACCAAAATCCTCAGCCCGGGCACCCACTTCGATGAACGCCTCCTCCAGGCCGAACGACATAACTTCCTCGCCGCCGTCTCCCAAAACGGCAAATGCTTCGGCCTCGCCTCGATCGACCTCACCACCGCCTCCTTCCAAGCCACCGAAATCGAAACAACCGACGCCCTCATCGCCGAACTCGAACGCCTCCGCCCGGCCGAACTCATCTTCCCCTCCGAAACCTCCGAACTCTGCACGCTGCTCGACCGCAGCGCCCCCTGCCTACAACCCCACGACGACTGGGCCTTCGTCCCCGAAACCGCAACGTTCACCCTCCACGAACACTTTAAAGTCGCCACGCTCGATGGATTCGGACTCCGTGACCACCCCGCAGCAGTCGGAGCCGCAGGAGCCGCCCTCCATTACCTCACCCAAACGCTCCGCCGCGATACCGCCCACCTCCACTCCCTCCACTACTACCAACCCTCGTCCTTCCTCCAACTCGACGCCTCCACCCTCCGACATCTCGAAGTCCTCGAACCCCTCCACGCCGACGCCCCCAAACCCGGCAGCCTCTTCCAAGCCCTGCACAATACCACCACCCCCATGGGCGGACGACGCCTCCGCGACTGGCTCTCGCTCCCACTCGCCAATGTCAACGCCATCCAACAACGTCAGGAGGTCATCCAGCACTTCCTCGATGAACCCAATATCCTCGAGTCCTTCCGCGCTGAACTCGCCCAGGTCCGCGACCTCGAACGCACCCTCGGCCGCCTCAGCGTCGGTAATGGCAACGCCCGCGACCTCCAGGCCCTCCGCCTCTCCCTCTCCAAAATCCCGTTCCTGCGAAATATCCTCTCCTCCCTACCACAGGAAACCCAAGCCGATACCCTCCTCAACGATGCAACGACCCCAAACCCCAAGAGCCCGCTGCTCCTCGGCCTGCTAGACCAACTCACGGAACTCCCCGAACTCGAGTCCCTCATCGAACGCGCCATCGTCGATGAACCACCCCTCGCCCTCAAGGAAGGCGGCATCATCCGCGAAGGCTTCAACCCCGCACTCGATGAACTCCATCAGGCCAGCAGCGACGGCAAAAACTGGATCGCCCGCCTCCAACAACAGGAAATCGAACGCACCGGAATCTCCTCACTCAAAATCCGCTTCAACTCCGTCTTCGGCTACTTCATCGAAGTCACACGCGCCAACCTCGACAAGGTCCCCACGGAATACATCCGGAAACAAACCATCGCTAACGGCGAACGCTTCATCACCCCAGAACTCAAGGAAATGGAAGGCAAAATCCTCGGGGCCGATGAACGCAGCGCGAAACTCGAATACGAACTCTTCCTCCAAGTCCGCGAAAACGTCATCACGCACGTACCCTCCATCCAAAAAACCGCCGACGCTCTCGCCCAACTCGATGTCCTCGCCAGCTTCGCCGATACCGCACGACACCAGAATTACTGCCGGCCGAAGATCAATGACGAAGGAGTGCTCGATATCCGCGATGGCCGCCACCCCGTCCTCGACCAGTCCGCCAGCGGCGATCGATTCGTCCCCAATGACACCATACTCGATATCACTAAGCAGCAGATCATGCTCATCACCGGCCCAAACATGGCCGGCAAAAGCACCTTCATCCGTCAAACCGCCCTCCTCGCCCTCCTCGCCCATACCGGCTCGTTCATACCCGCCTCGCAAGCCCGCATCGATCGCGTGGATCGCATCTTCTCCCGCATCGGCGCCAGCGACGACCTCTCACGCGGCCAGTCCACCTTCATGGTCGAAATGAGCGAAACCGCCAACATCCTCAATAACGCCACCGCCCACAGCCTGATCGTCCTCGATGAAATCGGACGCGGTACCAGCACCTTCGACGGACTCAGCCTCGCCTGGTCCATCGTCGAATACCTCCACCACGTCGTCGGTGCAAAAACGCTCTTCGCCACCCATTACCACGAGTTAACCGAACTCGCCGGCCGCCTGCCCCGCTTGCAGAATTTCAACGTCGCCGTACGCGAATGGAAAGACCACATCGTGTTCCTCCACAAAATCCTGCCCGGAGGAACCGATAAAAGTTACGGCATCCAGGTCGCCCGCCTCGCAGGCATCCCCAAAAGCGTCATCGAACGCTCCAAGGAAATCCTGCGCAACCTCGAAGAATCCGAACTCACCCCCGAAGGCAACGTGCGCCGAACACCCGCAACCACCAACACCCGCGCCCGCCATGAACGCCGTAAACTCCAACAGCTCGGACCACCCCCGCAACTAGACCTCTTCTCAAATAATACTTAACGCAACCAGGTCACCCACGCCGTAAACCTTCGTCGCACAACCCGCCGTGAGCCCATCCGATAAGATCGATTCCAGTTTCTCCATCAACTGGCGCCACCAAATCCTCTTCACCCGAGGCGTGTTCCAACAGGATAACCCCGTCCTCGCCAATACCATCAACAGCCACCCCTCAGCCAATAATCCCACCCGCCTCCTACTGGTCGTAGACGGCGGACTCGCCATAGACCACCCGGGTATCCTCGACGAAGCCTGCCAATACTTCGCCCAGCACGAACCACAACTCCACCTCGCCGGACCACCCCTCGTCGTAACCGGCGGCGAAACCGCCAAAAACGACCCCGCCATCCTCCACTCGCTCTACCAGGAAATCCATCGCCGACGCATCGATCGCCACTCCTGGGTCCTCGCCCTCGGCGGCGGCGCGCTGCTCGATGTCGTCGGCTTCGCCACCGCCACCGCCCACCGCGGCTGCCGCCACCTCCGCCTCCCCACCACCACCCTCGCCCAAGCCGACTCCGGCGTAGGCGTCAAAAACGGTATCAACCTCTTCGGTAAAAAGAACTTCGTCGGCTCCTTCGCCCCACCCGCCGCCGTTATCAACGATTTCGAATTCCTCCAAACCCTCCCCAAACATCACCTCTGCTCCGGCTGCGTCGAAGGCCTCAAGGTGGCCCTCATCCGCGATGCCCGCTTCTTCTCCTGGATCGAACAACACGCCGCCAACCTCGGCCACGGCCAGCTCGAATTCATCGAAACCCTCATCCACCGCTGCGCCGAACTCCACGTCCAACACATCACCACCGGCGGTGACCCCTTCGAAACCGGATCCGCCCGCCCCCTCGACTTCGGACACTGGAGCGCCCATAAACTCGAAGCCACCTCCAATTACCAACTCTCCCACGGCGATGCCGTCGCCATCGGTATCGCTCTCGATACGCTCTACGCCCGCAATATCGGACTCCTCAACGCCGATGTCGCTGAACGCATCCTCCATGTCCTCTCCCTGCTCGGCTTCAACCTCGACTCCCCGGAACTCATGCGCCGCAACAGCAACGGCGAGCTCCTCCTCCTCGATGGCCTGGACGAATTCCGCGAACACCTCGGCGGTCAACTCACCATCACTCTCCTCCGTGGAATCGGCACCTCAATCGAGGTGCATGACTACCAACGCGAAGAACTCGAGCCCTGCATCCGCGAACTCCACGAACGCCAAATCCAACGCCCTCAACCCAGGAAGTAACCCCAAAACCTGCCCCGGTGTCGGATCCCGCCCGCACCCTTCACTCGCCAACCATGAAACCCGTCGATCCCGCATCAACAGGTCTCGAGGTGATCCAACATCAAACCCGGCTCGATAACACTCGGCTGGCTCTCGCAGCCATCGCAATCCCCCTGCACTTCTCCGGCGCCTTGGTTCAGCTCGGCCTACGCAACTCGCTCAGCCTGATCGGCGTCCCTACCACAACCCAGGAAGCGCTCGCAGCCATCGCCCTCGCAGGCAGCTTCGCCGCATCATCCATCCTCGGCTGGACGATGCTGCTCCCCCTCCTGGCAGGCAAATCCGGCTGGAGATCCCAAATCGCCTGCCTGATCGCCATCCCCATGGCGCTCCTCAGCGGACTCCTCCTCTGGGGCCTAGTCGCCATGCTCAGAAATATCTAGCCTCCCCCACCATGCCACGCATCGCTGTCATCAATGTCGTCGGTCTCACCCCAAGCCTCATCAGCACCAACACCCCCGCCATCGCCGCGTTCCAACAGAAAGCCAACAGTCGCCCCATCACCCCCGCCCTGCCCGCCGTCACCTGCACCGCCCAATCCAACTACCTCACCGGCCAAAACCCAGCCTCACACGGCATCGTCGCCAATGGCTGGTACGATCGCGGGCTCTCCGAAATCCATTTCTGGAAACAATCCAACCGCCTCGTCCAAAGCCCGAAAATCTGGGACATCCTCCACGATCGCCAACCCGGATTCACCTGCGCCAATCTCTTCTGGTGGTACAACATGGTCTCCACCGCAGACCTCACGCTCACCCCCAGACCCATGTACCCCGCCGACGGCCGCAAGGTCTTCGATGTCTACAGCCACCCCTACGCTCTCCGTCCAGCCATCAAGAACGAACTAGGCGAATTCCCCTTCCCAACATTCTGGGGACCCGCCGCAGGCCGCCAATCCCCACAAGGACCACCCGAAGCCGCCTCAGCCTGGATCGCCCGGTCCGCACAATGGACCGAAACCCACCACCAACCCTCCCTCAGCCTCGTCTACCTCCCCCACCTCGATTACAACCTCCAACGCCTCGGCCCCCATCACCCCGAAATCCCACTCGACCTCAAACGCATCGATACCATCGTCGGTGAACTTCTCGACTTCTACCACCAACGCAACGTCAAGGTCGTCCTGCTCTCTGAATACGGCATCACCCAGGTACATCAACCCGTCCACCTCAACCGCCTCTTCCGCCAACAAGGCTGGCTCACCATCAAAGAGGAACTCGGCCTCGAGATCCTCGACCCCGGCGCCAGCCAGGCCTTCGCCGTCGCCGACCACCAAATCGCTCACATCTACCTCAATAACCCCACCATCAAAAACAAAGTCATCGAACTCTGCGCCAATACCCCCGGCGTCGAACAAGTCCTCCATGATGATGCGCTCCAGTCCTCCGGACTCCAGCACGCCCGTTGCGGCGACATCGTCGCCATCTCCCAACCCCATGCGTGGTTCACCTACTACTACTGGCTCGACGACGCAAAAGCACCGGACTTCGCCCGCACTGTCGATATCCACCGCAAACCCGGCTACGACCCCGTCG